>JAOAPJ010000306.1 GCA_025462805.1 Acidobacteriaceae bacterium | reverse complement strand
CTCCGAGCACGTCGACCACGTCGCCAGCGACACCGGATCCAGCAGCACCAATCCGGCCACCCGCTCCGGATATCGCTGCGCGAACCCCAGCGCCAGCAGTGCGCCGAAGGAATGCGCCGCCAGCACCACCGGAGCCTCGCCGCCGGCCCAGGCCACAACACTCAGCAAGTCATTCAGCAGGTCCGTCAGTGACGCAGCGCGCAGCGCTTCACCACTCCAGCCAAAGCCCGCGCGGTCATAGCTCACTGCGCTGGCAAACTCCGCCACCAGCGGCTGCACCCGGGCCCAGCTCAACGAGCTCGCCGCCAGCCCCGCCTCGAACACCACCGCAGGGCGCCCACCCCCCTGCTGCTGCACATGCAGGTAGCGGCCGCCGCGCGACAGCAGCAGACCTGCAGGCGGAAACCGCCGCCGGTCCTGCCCCAGACTCACCCGCTGGTAGAGCCACCCCGCCCCGGCAATCGCAAACGGCAAAAGCACCAGTGCGCCGGCAACCTGCTTGCTTCGCCTCACCCGCCGTCTAGTCGGCAACGATCAATTCTCCCGGTAAAATCGGCCGCGTACGCGGCAGCAAACCCCTCGCCGCAGCCACACCTACACCAGCCAGAACCACGCAAAACACCACAAGCTCCACCACGTCCGAGCCATGGCTGCGCGGCAGCAACCTCCACAGGATCAGCAAGATGACCTGAGCCACCGTAACCGCCCACACCGTACCGTAAAAGTACCGCCGCTCCCACCCCTCCCCCCTGGTCGACCGGCGCACACGCGGTAACACGCCCGCTAACCCCAGCAGAATCAACAGCAGCAATACCGGCCAGTACACCCCCGCATAGATCTGCTGCATGTACCAGCGGCCCCTCACCACGGCAACCACCAGTCCCAGCAAATTCATCAGCGCAAAATTCACCGCCGCATTCCAGCCAAATGTGTAGCAGACACGACGATAGAGCGGGTTCGGCCGGTCCTCGGTGAACCGAAGAATGTACGGCCCCGGCTCTGCTCCAGGCAAGCGCCCACGCAGGGCCGCGATTCCCGTACCGATCAGTACCGCCACCAGCCACAGGCTGTTCCAGCGGTTGGCGCGACCGGCAAACAGATCGAACGTCAGCGGTCCCGGCGCGAGGAAGAAGACGAAGATCCAGATCGGCCAGTGCGCTGCGCGATATACCGCCGTGTTGCGCGTGCGCATCTGCCGTTCGCTTGCATACTCCACTCGAGCTCTCATTGCCCTTCCATGTCGTCCTCTTATGATCGCTCACTCGCCATGCAACGCGCTGAGTCTCACTCGGCCGATCCCGGCACAGCAACAGCATCCTGCGCGACGGCTGCATTCCCTCGCCGCCTTCGCGCCTTGTAGAACACCGTGCCGATCAGGTTGCTCACGAGCGTGGTGCCGATGATCTTGATCGCATAGGAGCGCGGGTTGACCACTGTGACGAATGGGTACGCCGAGATCAGCAGGCTGAAGAGCGTCGCGGCAAAACCAACCAGCGACGCGACCCGAAGCCACAGGGACATCCTCTTCCGCACGCTCACGGCGCCGACCAGCGGAATAGCGAACATCACCAGATACGCGAGCTCGTAATGCGTCAGGCTCGCATTGGACAGCAGTTGATACGCCTCCTGCGCGCGAACCCCCAGGCTACCCAGCACTACCAGCGCAAATACCAGTCCAGCGGCGAACAGGATGGAGTTCGACGGAGTCTGCCAGCGCGGATGGAGGCGCGTAAACCACGCTGGTGTCAGCTTGTCCCATCCCGTCGTCATGGGCAGACGTGTCAGCCCGGTGAAGATATAGCTCGCAATACCTAACAGCCGCATCTGCACCAGCGCGATCGCAGCAGTCGCCAGCAAGTTGCCAACACCGGTGTGGCCTAGAGTCCAACGCAGCGTCTGCGGAATCGGCGCGATGAAATCGATTCGATGAGTCGGGACCAGCGCCGCAACCGAGCCCGTCCCCAGGATGAACATCGCGCAGATGATCGGTGACGAGATCCACACCGACTGGCCAATCGTCCGCGACGGCTGCCGACTCTCCCCGGCGAGGATCGCGATGTATTCCAGTCCGCACAGCGCTCCGAAGATCATCTGCCCAAACAGCGCAAAGGAGCGAAGATCATGGGGTGGCAACTCGAATCTGAACGGATGCCAGTGCACAGGAACGTGTCGAGCCAGCGCCCACAGCGGGAGCAGAACCAGCCCGACAAACGCGGCAAGCATCGCGATGCCGCCCGCATTGTGGATCCACTTGCCGACCTCCAGTCCGCGCAGCGCGACGATCGTACCCGCAGCCAGCGTCACCGTGACGATGGCCACGCACACCAATCGGTTCTCCGGAAGCCACGCGGCAGAAGGTCCGATCAGGTAGGACAGTTCCGTAGGAATTCCATAGAGCACCGCTGCCACCAGCACGATCCCGTAAACCCAGAGATTCCAGGCCGTCAGGAAGCCGCCGAGATCGCCGAAGGCGCGGTGCGCCCACACGTAAAGACCGCCCTCCAGCGGCATCAGCCGGTTCAGGGCGATCACTGACGCCGCCATTGGGATATAGAAGACCAGCATGGCGGCCACCCAAGTGACTGTCATGCCCCGGCCCAAACCTGCCGCCACCCCAACCCAGGTCGAGCCCACCACGCAGAGAATCTGCGAGAGGACCAGATCGCGCAGGCCAAGTTGTCGCTTCAAGGAATGCGCAGCCGCGGCCCGATCCGGTCCTTGGGATGCCATGATTGCGGGATCATCGCACACCATCGCGCCCGTGGGTACGACGAAGAAGCCCGATTCTTGATGAGAAGAAGCGGGAAACAATCAAGTGACAGTCCTCTTCGGCCCGAGGCCTCTATTTTGATTGCGGCACCCGCTAGCGTTAGGCTCATCTAGCTGTCGCCTTCTTTGCGTCTCCGAAAGGATGTGAGTGTGAACGTTACATTGTTGAAAAGAGCGCTGGGGCTCGGGCTTACTCTGATCACAGCCGGCTTAGGCGCTGCAGCCCAATCCGCCCCCACCGTGCTGGTCGACGCCGATCATCGCAAGACGACAAGCCTGGACGGGGATTGGCACTACATCGTCGACCCCTACGACGGCGGCCTCTACAACTTCCATCGCGAGATTCGTAAGGATGGCTACTTCCTCAACGCCACCAGCAAGCCGGGCGACAACACACTTCTGGAGTACGACTTCAGCAAAGCCCCAACACTGAAGGTCCCCGGCGATTGGAATTCGCAGAAGGAATCGCTCTTCTACTATGAAGGTCTGCTCTGGTATCAGCGCTACTTCGATTACCAGTCCACTGCCAACCACCGCACCTTCTTCCACGTCGGCGCAGCAAACTACCGGGCCATCGTCTGGGTAAATGGCCAGGAGGCCTGCGATCACGAAGGTGGCTTCACTCCTTTCGACTGCGAGGTCACCGGCCTCCTTCACGACGGCAAGAACTTCGCCGTCATTGCGGTCGATGACACACGCGAGGCCGACGGCGTCCCCACGCTCAACACCGACTGGTGGAACTACGGCGGACTCACGCGCGACGTCTCCCTGGTCGACGTCCCCGCCCAGTTCATCGATGACTATGATCTGCATCTGAACCGTAGCCGCGATGCCATCGAAGGTTACGTCCACGTGCAGGACGCCTCCCCCGGGACCAGCGTTGCCATCTCCATCCCCGAAGCAAACCTCACCACGTCGACCACGCTCGGACCGGATGGACGAGGCGTGGTGAAGCTCGCTTCCCCGAAGCTGGAGCTGTGGTCGCCCGAGCAGCCAAAGCTCTACCGCGTCGTTCTGAAAGCGGGCGAAGACACGCTGGACGACGACATCGGCTTTCGCACCATCGAGGTGAAGGAAACCAAAATCCTGCTTAACGGCAAGCCTGTATTTCTCCGCGGCGTCTCGATTCACGCGGAAGCTCCCTACCGCAACGGCCGCGCCAACAACGACGAGGACGTCAATACACTGCTCGGCTGGGCCAAGGAACTGGGCTGCAACTACGTGCGCCTTGCACACTATCCGCACGACGAGCGAATGACCCGCGCGGCCGATCGCATGGGCCTGATGGTCTGGTCCGAAATCCCCGTCTATTGGGCGGAGCAATTTGGCAACCCCGAGGTGCTCAAGAAGGCCCAGCAACAACTCGGCGAAGAGATCCGCCGCGATCGCAACAAGGCCTCCGTCGTTCTCTGGTCCATTGCGAACGAAACGCCGGCGACACCGGAGCGTACAGCATTCCTGAGGACGCTCGCCAGTAATGTCCGCTCACTCGACAGCACGCGCCTAGTCACCGCCGCCCTGCTCGTCCGCACCGTGGGTCATGACAAGTTCTTCGATGACCCGCTCGGCGTGGCGCTCGACGTGGTCGGCGCGAATGAATACATCGGCTGGTACGAGCAGCAGCCGCAGGACGCGGACGTCACCATGTGGCACATCTACTA
>JAOAPJ010000352.1 GCA_025462805.1 Acidobacteriaceae bacterium | reverse complement strand
AGACACACCATCTTGAGGGGGTGGCGCCGAAAGGCGTGGGGGTTCAAGTCCCCCCTTCCGCACCAATCGAATCCAACACATCGCGCTATGCGTAGCGCATCTCTTGAGAAAGCAGTTGCATGATCATTTTCCTGACCATCATCCATGTCATCGTCTGTCTCTTTCTGATCGGCGTCGTCCTGCTGCAGCAGGGCAAGAGTGCTGACCTCGCCGGTGCCTTCGGCGGACAGGGATCGCAGACCGCCTTCGGCCCGCGCGGTGCCGCCAATCTGCTGACTCGTCTCACCACCTGGTCAGCCATCATCTTCATGGTCACCTCCATCTCGCTCTTCGTCCTCATCGGCAAGCGCGCCGGGGGCGGCTCGGTGCTGGAAGGAACACCCACGGCGCCCCTGCATGCGCCTGCCCCGGCAAAGAAGTAGGCCTCGCCTTTTCATCTCCGAAGCGGCGGCCTCTCGGTCGTCGCTTCTGTCTTTCGGCTGTAGACTGTTGGGCGACATGCGGACTCTCTTTCGCGCCCTCCTACCGCTTATGGCACTCGTTCCCTTTCAGCTTCACGCGCAGCCCACCTTGCATAACGACCACACGCCGCCGCGACGCGCAGCCGCTCAGCTTCCCGCTCCGGCCACCCCCGGCCCGACAGTCAACCCAGACGGTTCAGTCGCCTTCCGCTTCCCCGCCATTCCCGCCAAAGCCGTTGAGCTAAACCTGGAGGGCGCGGATCCGCAGCCCATGACGCAGACTCCGGACGGGACCTGGACCGTCACGACGCGGCCGCTGGTGCCGGAGGTCTACGGCTACAGCTTCGTCGTGGACCGCGTGAACTTCCTCGATCCGGGGAACGTTTCAGTGAAGACCAACCTGCTCCATCTGCAGAACATGATCGAGGTTCCCGGCAAGTCGCTGCTGGACTGGGACCCGCAAGACGTGCCGCATGGCGTGCTGCACCACCACTTCTATCGCTCCTCAACGCTGGCCCAGCAGAGCGACTACTACGTCTACACCCCGCCGAACTACGACGCGAAAATCAAGTACCCCGTGCTCTACCTGCTGCATGGATACAGTGACGATGCCAGCGGCTGGACAGCCGTGGGCCGCGCGCATGTCATCCTCGACAACCTGATCGCGCAGGGCCAGGCGAAACCCATGCTTGTCGTGATGCCGCTCGGCTACGGCACCATGGACATGATCATCCGTCAGTGGACGGCATGGGATGATCGCGCGCTGGTTGATCGCAACTTCTCGCTTTTCACCCAGATCCTGCTGCAAGAGGTGAAGCCGCTGGTCGAGACGCAGTACTCCATTTCACCCGATCGCAAGGATCACGCGATCGCCGGGCTCTCGATGGGCGGCGGCGAGAGCCTGCTCACCGGCCTGAACCATCCCGAGGAGTTCGCGTATGTCGGTGCATTCTCTTCGGCCGTGCAGGACATGAACTACGACCAGTCCTTTCCGAGCCTTGCGAAGAACCGCGACCAGCTCAAGCTGCTCTGGGTGGCATGCGGCGTTGACGACCACCTGATCACGCCCAACCGTGCCTTCATCGCCTGGTTGAAACAGCAGCAGGTCCCGATCACTGGCATCGAAACGCCGGGCCGTCACACATGGATGGTCTGGCGCGACAACCTGATCCACTTCGCGCCCCTGCTATTTCGTAACTAAGTTCGACACCCGTTCACCGAGCCTGCGATTCGCACGCAGACCGCTCGCCTTTGACTGAGCAGGCGTGAGCTTGCCTACCGCCCACCCGTGACTGGGGACCATAGCGCCTGGTCGTAGTTGTGAATCACCGTATTCACACCAAATCCTACGCTGAACACATTCATGGCTCGCGCGAGACGGCGATGGCGATGCCGGATCAGCCACACCGAGCTGCTCACCTCGCTGACGGTCGCCAGCCCTTCGAAGGCGATGAAGGTGCCACGATTGCTGACCACCCACTGCGGCAGCACGACTTCGCGGGCGCCACGGGCCATCGCGTATCGCGTGCTCAGATAGTCAAAGGCGCGATAGCCTGCAATGGACGCATAGAGCGCATCATCCAGAAGCTGAGGCCTCTCTTGTTGCCCGGGAGGAGCGGGCTTGGGGCGCACCATGATCATCGGCCGAAGGGAAGAGGAATAAGAGGCCGTATTCACTTCAGGCGATGCCTCTGTGGACGCACGGGCGGGAAGCAGTCCGGGGAACATCAGAAAACTCAGCAGTACGGGAATTCGTAACCAGGCCAGACGCATGTAGCCTCCTGCATGACAAGCGTCTTATCGGCTGGGTTTCGACGGAGAATGAAGGGCGAATCTAGGAATAAAGCTGGCTGTTCCGGAAGCGGAATTCGCGTGGGCCCAGTTGCGAAGTGGAACAGCACGAGCGGCCCGGCAGCTACTGGGAGAACTGCGCAGCCTCCGCAGCGATCCTTTTCAACTCCGGCAGCACCGATCCCAGCGCAGCAGGTGCTGCATCCTCTGTACCCAGCGCGAAGTACACGGACCGGTACTGCTCGAACAGTCGCTCGTAAACCGACACCGCCCGCGGCTTCGGAAGAAAAGTCCGATGCGGCAGGCACAGCAGCAACTGCCCCTCTTCCACTGACCTGATAGCGCCGGCCGCCAGCAGGGCGAAGATGCACGAGCCCAGGCTCGTCGGCGTCCCATCCGGCACCAGCACCGGCTTGTTCAGCACGTTCGCGTACACCTGGTTCAGGACAGGACTCTGCTGTGGGATGCCGCCTCCATTGATGACGCGCTCCACCGGGACACCGTTCTCGGCCATACGGTCCAGAATGATTCGTGTGTGGAATGCCGTGCCCTCGATCGCAGCAAACAGCTCATCCTGCGCTGTGTGCACCAAGTTCCAACCCAGCGTCACCCCGCCGAGTTCTGCATTCACCAGCACTGTGCGATCGCCGTTGTCCCAGCTCAACCGCAGCAGACCTGTCTGGCCAGCGCGATAGCCTTCCAATCCCTGCGATAACTGCTTGACGTTCGTCCCTGCGCGGCGCGCG
>JAOAPJ010000345.1 GCA_025462805.1 Acidobacteriaceae bacterium | reverse complement strand
GCGGCGATCAATCCTTCCACCTCGGCATTCATAACCTGCCCAGCGCAGACGGTGCCGAGTGGATGCGAACCTTCGAAGCGTTCACCGCCAATCCTTCAGACGCCCGGCTCACCGAACTGCTGAGTGCCTTGCACGAGTTGCCCAATGTGCTGATCGTGTTCAATCATCCGCTTTGGGACCTGTACGAGATCGGCGCCAGCCGCCACGCACGGCGCGTGGAAGAGTTCATGGAGCAGAACGGCCAATTCATCCACGCCATGGAACTGAATGGCCTGCGCAACTGGAATGAGAACCGTGCAGTGCGTTCTCTCGCGGCACGCTGGAACAAGCTGCTGATCTCCGGTGGCGATCGCCACGGACTAGAGCCCAACGGCAATATCAACCTGACGAACGCAACCTCTTTCAGTGAGTTTGTCCAAGAAGTGCGCTATGAGAAGCGTAGCCATGTGCTCTTCATGCCGCAGTATGCGCAGCCATGGAAGCACCGCATTCTTCAGTCCACGGTGGACGCGGTTCGCAATTATGCGGACTTTCCCGAGGGTTCACGCTACTGGGATGAGCGCGTGTACCATCCGGACGCAAACGGAGTGCCGCAGCCGGTCAGCCAAATGTGGCCAAGGGGTCAGGCTCCCATCATGCTGCGCCTCGCTATCCGGGCTGCACGACTGATGGGCAGTGCGCCGTTCAGCGGAGGCTTGCGGTTGGCGTGGAACGAGTCGCGCCAGCTGCAGTTCGCGCTGGGCGAAGGCGAGGCGATCTAATCCACTTCTGATTTCGCAGGTTCGGCGCATACACTCGCGCTATGGCCGCGGCGTCTGCTGATCCCTCGCGTGGTGCTCCGCCCAGAGTCGCATACTTTCCTGACGCGTTCCACGAGGTGAATGGTGTCGCCCACACCAGTCGCCATTTCGAAGCATTCGCTCGGCGGCGCAATCTGCCATTCTTCTGTGTGCGTGCCGGTCCGGCGAACGGACCGATCTGCGACGGAGAAACCGTTCGGGGTCTGGAGCTGCCCCGCAGCGCATTCTCCTTTGCGGTGGAGAAAGACCTGCGCTTCGATCTGGCCTATGGGCGGCACCTGCCGCGTATCTTCGCGGACACGCGGAGATTTCGGCCAGATATCGTCCACATCACCGGACCCACAGAATTAGGCTTCATCGGTGCGTGGATCGCCCACCGCCTGCGCGTGCCATTGGTCGCTTCGTGGCACACCAATGTCCACGAGTACGCAGCCACACGATCCGCATGGTTCACCGGGCTCTTTGGCCATCGCGGTCCGCGCGTCGCCCGGCACATTCAATCGTCTGCGTTGTGGGCGTCGGCGCTGTTTTACAAGCAGGCGCGGCTGCTCTTCGCTCCGAACGCGGAGCTGTGTGTCATGCTGACGCGAGCCACCGGGCGGCCTTGTGCATTGATGACGCGCGGTGTGGATACAGCGGCCTTTTCGCCGGTCCACCGCGATCGTCCAGAGAACGACACAGATTTTGTCCTCGGCTACGTTGGCCGGCTCTCTGTTGAGAAGAACGTGGCCTTGCTCGCAACTGTCGAGCAGCAGCTACGCGAGCGAGGGAGTGAGCGCTTCCGCTTCGCGATCGTGGGACACGGCGGCGAAGAAGAAGGGCTGCGCAGACGCCTCGTCCGAGCAGAGTTCACTGGGGTATTGCGCGGTGCAGAACTCTCCCGTGCCTACGCCAACATGGACGCGTTCGTCTTTCCTTCGCACACTGACACGTTTGGCAACGTGGTGCTGGAGGCGCTGGCATCCGGTGTGCCCGCCATCGTGACGCCAGACGGCGGTCCGGCACGCATCGTGAGCGAAGGGAATACTGGCTTCGTCTGTGCCGATGATGGGTTCGCGCACGCCGTCGAAACAATCGCCCGCGATCCCGCGGCGCACCAGGTCATGCGGCAGTGCGCTCGGCAGTACGCCCTCTCGAAGTCGTGGGACGCAGTCTTTGAGAACGTCTACCGCGAATACGCACCCGTTCTGGTGAAAAAGAAGAACGGCGCGACCACTCAGGGCGGCGCCGTTCATTAGCTGCAATCGGCTTCGCGATGCTTCCGGCTCCTTATTGAACTTGTCCGATGTAAACGCCATAGGGCGGCAGATTCACCGCGTCCAGGGAGGCGGGATCGCTCGCTCCCGGCGTCTTCATCAGGGTCTTCAGCTGCTTGCTGCTGATCCCCTGCTGCGATAGATCGAAGCCGATCTTCTGTGGCTCCGCCGTGAAGTTGCACGCCACCACCACTGCGGGCTGTCCTGGGGTCTGCCGTAGCCAGGACAGGACGTTGTTATCGGCAACATTCAGCATGGTGAGCGTGCCGGAGTGCAATGCCGGGTTTTCGCGCCGCAGATGAATGAGCTGCTTGTACCAGTTCAGGAGCGAGTCGCTATCCCGAACTTCTTCCTCCACGTTGACTGTCTTGTACGACGGCGGCACGGCCAGCCAGGGCTTATCGCTCTTGGTGAAGCCCGCTTCGGGAGAGCCGTCCCACTGCATCGGGGTACGCTCGCCGTCACGGCCCTTCTCCCTGGGCCAGCCTGTCTTGCCGATCGGATCCTGCACATCTTCGACACGGGTCGGCGGTGTGGTCTTCATGCCGATCTCGTCGCCGTAGTACATCAAGGCTGTGCTGCGCGTACCGAATAGGATGGCGGCCAGCATTCGCTCGATATCCAGACCGTGCCTGCCATCGCCGTAGCGGGCATCGATGCGCGGGTTGTCGTGGTTGTCAAAGACGAGCAGGGGCTGATTGCTGCCAATGTCTTGTTCGACTTCGCGGATCCGGTCGCGGAACTGGTGGACGTCGAGCTTGTTGATGAAGCCGACCTGCATATCCATGGGGAGCTCGAGCTCATCGTGGTCTGCGCCGTACCACTTCTCGAGCTCCTGTATGTTGGGCAGGTAAGTCTCGCCGATCAGCACACGATTGCCGGGGAAACTATCGGTGACCTGCCGCAGATCGCGCATGACTCTGTGGACCTCCGGCAGATTCTCGGTGAGAGAGCCATCAATATTCGGATCGCCGTAGGCATTCGTGCCGGCGAGGATCTGTTCGTCTTTCAGCGAAGCATCCTCAAACAGTGTGGGCACGGCGTCCAGCCGGAATCCGCTGACGCCCTTCTTTAGCCAGAAGCGCACGTTTTCCCACATGGCGGCCTCTACCGTCGGGTTGCGCCAGTTCAGATCAGGCTGCTGGATGTAGAACTTGTGGTAGTACCACTGATCGGTCTTGGGCGAGTACTGCCAGGCCGAGTGGCCGAATGCAGACTGCCAGTTGTTCGGCGGCTGCCCGGGACCCTTCCCGTTCTCCCATACGTACCAGTCGCGCTTCGGGTTGTTCTTCGAACTCTGGGACTCGATGAACCACGGGTGCTTGTCCGAGGTGTGGTTCATCACCATGTCCATGATGACGCGGATATTTCGTTTCTTCGCTTCCGCGACCAGCCGGTCGAAGTCGCCCATGGTGCCGTACGGCGGGTCGATTCCGACGTAATTGGAGATGTCGTACCCGAAGTCCACTTGGGGGGAGGGATAGATGGGAGTCAGCCAGATGGCGTCCACGCCCAGTTCTTTCAAGTAGTCCAGGCGGCTGGTGATGCCGTTCAGGTCGCCGATGCCATCGCCGTTCGAGTCCTGAAAGCTGCGCGGGTAAATCTCATAGATCACCGCATGCTTCCACCAGACGTGGTCGCCAACGTCTGCTGCCGCCTGCTTGCTCTCGGTCTTCTTTGTGGCGGCCTGGCGACCCGTGCCGGCGTGGCAGGTGACCGCGACGGCCAGCAGGGCGGCCAGGAATGTCTTGCTTGCACGCATCTTCTCTCCTTCGCGTTCTGACCCGGTATAGGCGCGGCAAAGCCGCTCGGCATGGAAGGCTACCATATGCGCGGCCAGCTTGATGGCCTTACCAACAGCATGTACTCCGCCTTTGGTGCGCGGCGCAACTCAGCGTGATACGCTCGTCGCACATCGGGGAGTCAACGTTTACGATCGTCCTTCGTCCAGGAGACACGATGCATCGGCGCTCACCAACCCGCCTCCGGTGTACCGCACAGCGCGGCGTCTGTGAGATAGACCCGGTCCCCTTCGTGGTCCACACCTCGCCGAGGTCCGAATGAGCCAGAACAAATGTGTTGTCGGGCTAGGGGAACTGCTCTGGGACATGCTGCCCGAAGGGCCGCAACTGGGCGGTGCGGTCTCGAACTTTGCGGTGATGGCGGCTCGGCTCGGCGATAACGCCGCAATTGCCACACGCATCGGCACCGATCCTCTGGGCCGCGAGGCGATGGCCCTGCTCAACCAGACCCCGGTCAACACCACCTACATCCAGGAAGACTTCAGCCGCGTCACAGGCAGTGTCACCGTTGCTTTGGAGAACGGCCAGCCGCGCTACACCATCCACGAGCCCGTGGCGTGGGACTTCCTAGAGTTCACCCCCCACTGGCTCGCTTTGGCCGAGCAGGCCGACGCGGTCTGCTTCGGTTCTCTCGCACAGCGCTCGCCTGCGTCGCGCCGCACCATAGAGAGCTTCCTTCACGAGACCAAGCCCAAGTGCGTCCGCATCTTTGACGTCAACCTCCGCCCGCCCTTTTTCAACGCCGAGATCGTGGAGCACTCCCTTGAACTCGCCACCATATTCAAGCTGAACGCAGAAGAAATGCCCCAGGTCTTATCGCTGCTCGACTTCCCGGACTCTGATGGGATCACGCCGGATGCGCTGCTGAACGGTGCGCGGCAGATCATCGATCAGTTCCCGGTTCAGCTCGTTGCCATCACGCTGGGGGCACAGGGCAGCCTTCTGGTTACCCGAAACGAGGTGGACCGGCACCCGGGATATCCGGCTCAGATTGTCGACGCTGTGGGCGCCGGAGATGCCTTCACCGCTGCCATTGCGCACTTCTACCTTCGCGGCGGCCCGCTGCACCTGCTCAATGCTGCCGGCAACCGTTGGGGTTCGTGGGTAGCCTCCCATGCCGGTGCCATGCCGGTGCTGCCCTCGGCCGATCGAGACGCAGTGATGAAGCAGATTGACCAGGACTGCTAGACGGCGTGGCGCCCTTCGCATTTACGCCACGCAAAGCCCGCTGTATCGTCAGCTGGATATGGCAGGACTGATCTCTCCCGCAGAGCGCCTCGCGCTAGGGCAGGCGCGCCGCAAACAACTCCGCCGCCAGGACCACGCCAACTGCAGGCTGCCGCCAAGCCGTCCCTCTCCAGTGGAGACGGTCGCTCGCTCCATGCACGGTCGCATTCCGTCTCTGGCGACCCTGAAGTACGAGCGGATGCTTGCCTCGCCCCTCGGCTTTTTCCGTGGCGCTGTTCCCGTGATGGCGGCCGATCTGGCGGCTCTGCCGAATACGGGCATCCTTTCGCAGATCTGCGGCGACGCTCATGTACGGAACCTGGGAGCGTATGCTGCCCCAGATGGCAGATTGATCTTCGACATCAACGACTTCGACGAGACCTGCACTGCACCGTTCGAATGGGACCTGAAGCGCATGGCGACGAGCGTGATCCTGGCCGGACGCGAGAACGGGCAGAAGGGCGGCGCCTGTCGCGATGCTGTGCTGCTACTGGCGGAGAGCTATCGACGGCTCGCCTCCAAGCTGGCCATGATGCCCGTGCTGGAGCTGGCACGTTACCAGGTCCATCGCCTGCTGCGCGTGACACCTGTCTCCGATGCTCTGCACAAGGCGGAGCGGGAAACGCCACTGAGTACGATGGCCCGCTTCACCGAGCCTGTCGAAGATCACAAGAGCGGACGCGCGACTCGCAGGTTCAAGCAAGAGCCACCCGTGCAGATGCGCCTGCCGCCCGCACAGGCACGCGCTGTATTTGCGAGTTTCGCCTTGTACCGCACCAGCCTGCTACCCGAAAGGAGGCACTTCTTTGCGCAGTACCAGCCCATTCACGTGGCTTTCCGGGTCGTGGGTACAGGCAGCGTAGGGTTACGCGATTATCTCGTTTACTTCGAGGGCAACGGCGGCAACGATCCGCTCTTCCTGCAGATCAAGGAGGAGCCGGGATCGGCCTATACGCCCTATCTGGCAGCCCAGGGCCCGGCCGCGCGTGCCGCTATGCATCAGGGCCAGCGCGTGGCAGAGGGTCAGCGCGCCATGCAGTGGCAGTCGGACCCATTCCTCGGGTGGACGACCATTGCAAATCGCGACTACCTGGTGCGTCAGTTCCATGACCATAAGGCGTCGGTCGACGTTGAAGCCCTGCACGGTGACGGACTGGCAGAGTATGCCGAGGTCTGTGGCGAGCTATTGGCGCGGGGCCATGCGCGTTCCGGCGACGTGCACCTGATCACCGGGTACCTGGGTGCGGGAGCCAGCCAGGACAGCTTCGATCAGGCGCTCGCTGCCTTTGCCCAGACTTACGCCGACCAGACTGAGGCCGACTGGCAAGCGCTCGTCGGCTCGCGCAGACGTACCGGTCCGAAGGCCGCAAAGGTGGCAAGACCCCCGCTCAACCGGCATCGCAACCTCGCGGCTGGACCCGCACAGGGGATGAGAAAATAACAGCAGGGACCCTTTATCCATGCTGCAACTTACCTCTGCCGGCAAGCGCTTTGGACCACGCATTCTCTTCGAGGGCGCCAACTGGCTGGTCACGCCCGGCGAACGCACCGCTCTTGTGGGTGCGAATGGCACTGGAAAATCCACACTGCTGAAGACTTTGGCCGGCTTGGAGTCGCTGGACTACGGCACGCTTGATCGCGCGCGCAACGCTACCATCGGTTATCTGCCGCAGGATGGTCTCGCGCTCTCTGGCCGCGGCGTGTTCGAAGAGTGCCTCTCCGTCTTCGACGAGCTGCGCTCGATCGAGCAGGAGCTCGAGATCCTCTCCACCAGCCTTGCCGAGCTCGATCCGGAGTCGGCGGCCTATGAGGCGGCTGCCGAACGATTTTCGCAGCTCGACTCGCGATTCCGCGCCCACGACGGCTACGCGCTGGACTCGCAGGTCGGCGCCGTGCTCGACGGCCTCGGCTTCAGCAAGACGGACTGGGCGCGCCAGACGCAGGAGTTCTCAGGCGGATGGCAGATGCGCATCGCACTGGCGAAGCTGCTGCTGGCCAAGCCCAGCCTGCTGCTGCTGGATGAGCCCACGAACCACCTTGATCTGGAAACCCGCAACTGGCTTGAAGAATACCTGCATGGCTACCCGAACGGTTACATCCTGATTTCGCACGACCGCTACTTTCTCGATGTCACTGTGACCAAGATCGTCGAGATCTGGAACAAGGCGATCCACTTTTATCATGGCAATTACGAGCGCTATCTGGAACAGAAGCAGGAGCGGCGCGCCCAGCTTGAGTCCGCATGGCGCAACCAGCGCGAGCACATCGGGCATCTTGAGACCTTCATCAACCGCTTCCGCTACCAGGCGACCAAGGCCAAACAGGTGCAGAGCCGCATCAAGGAGCTCGATAAGATCGAGCGGATTGAGCTCCCGCAGGAAGAGCCAGTCATTCACTTCACCTTTCCGCAGCCTCCCGCGTCGGGACGTACCGTCGTCGAAGTCCGGGATCTCGTGAAGAGTTATGGACCCAAGCAGGTGCTGCACGATGTGAACTTCACCATCGACCGCGGCGATCGCATCGCGCTGGTCGGGGTGAATGGCGCCGGCAAGTCAACGCTGGTGCGCATGCTTTCCGGCAGCGAAGGGCCTTCCAGCGGGACGCTGAAGCTAGGCCACAACGTCACTGCCGAGTACTTCGCGCAGGACCAGTACAAGGTGCTGAACCCCGCAGCCCGCATGCTGGATGACATCAGCGGCGTTGCGCCGCGTGTGGCCCAGGCAGACCTGCGCGGACTGCTCGGCTGCTTCCTGTTCTCGGGCGACGATGTCTTCAAGCCCCTCGGCGTGCTCTCGGGCGGCGAGCGCAATCGGTACGCGCTGGCTCGCATTCTGGTCAGCCCGGCCAACTTCCTGCTCCTGGACGAACCGACGAACCATCTCGACCTGCGTGCGAAAGAGGTACTGCTCGAGGCGATCCGCAACTTCAGCGGGACAGTGATCTTCGTCTCGCATGACCGCTACTTCTTGGACGCACTAGGCACGCGTGTCTTCGAGGTCGCAGAGGGAACGGTGCACGTCTACCCAGGCAACTACGAAGACTACCTGCGACGGAAGTCCGGAGTGCCGTTGCCAGGGGCTCCCATCGAGGCTCCTCAGTCTGTCGCAACGCAGGAAGCCGCACCCGAGGCGAATGGCCGGGCACGGCGCGTGAACCCGATTAAGCGGAAGCAGATGCAGAATCGCCTCTCCTTTGTGGAGGCGGAGATTCCGCGCATTGAGACCGCGATTGCCGAGGCAGAACAAACGCTCGCGAGCTTTGTCAGTGCCGAGGAGACGCAACGTCAGAGCGCGACCCTGGATGCTCTCCGCAGCGAGCACGCCAGCCTGACCGCGGAATGGGAAGACCTGATGCAGCAGCTCGAAGAGGCGAAGGTCTAAGCCGCCTTACTAGGTATGGCCGCATCTGAAGCGGCAGGAACCATGAGCAAGCCTCCAGAATTGATTGAGCCTGCGGATGAGGGTCAGATTCTCCGCCTGTATCGCACGCCTTGGCAGGGCGAGGTCCTCTTCGCCTGTCGCAAGTGTCAGCGGCGCATCAAGCGGAACGACGGGCCGGTCGCCCTCAGCAAGCTGAAGAGCTGGTTCAAGACACGGAGTCGCAAGCAGCAGCGGACGCCCTTGCGAGTCATCGACATGACCTGCGTCAAGCTCTGCCCGAAGGACGGTGTCACCGTCTTCTCGCGATGCCACCTCGCGCATGAGCCGCCCGGCGTCTGCATTGCGCGCAGCGAACACGATCTCGAAACGCTCTACTGCGAGCTGACCGAAGTCGCTTTGTCGTCGGCGAAGGTGACGCTGTAATGATGCGTCTGACCCTGATCGATGGTTGTGTAGCTCACGGTGCGATTGCCCGGGTCCTTTGAGCCTGACTGCTGCAGATTGCCCAGAGCCATAGTCGCCTGCATCTCGCTCATGCCCTGCTTTGCGGTGTGCTGCGCCACTGCCTGCCACACATCTGCCGACCAGTGATAGAGCGTCTTCGGATCCTGATAGAAGAAGATGTCATCGCATTGCCAGCTGGAGTTCTCCCCATCGACGGTGGCCACCGGTGCAGCGAACTCTCCGGTGCGTCCCGGCTCAGTGAAGACGACAAACGCATTGTGCGGCCCGCGAGGAATGCTGCTGACCCAGTCTTGCGGTGCAGTGACCTGCACGAAATCCTTTACCTGCAACTCCTGCGCCGGGGGCAGCCGGCCCTCCTCGTGGGCGAAGACCACGCGCCCGGTTCGGTAGGGATAGTAGGGAAGGGTGTAGCCGGTCTTCATCCAGACGGACTTGCCGTCAAGCTCTTTGGCTGACTTGATGCTGTCAATGAACATTTTCTTCGGCACCACCATCTGGTCTTCCGTTAACTCGCGAGCGGCCGGCCTGTTCACAGCCGCAGGCTGATCGCGCTCACGCTCGTAGGAAAGAATGCGCCACGCTGCTACGACGAGGATGACAAGGGTGAGGGCACCGATAACCTGCCACATCTTCATGGAGTACGCTCCTGCGATTTGGGATGCACGACTAGACCGAAGGCTGCTCCAACTGCTCCTCTGGCTGCATCAGAGACTGCGCGGTCAGCGCGTCGGCATTGCGCAGGGCAGGAAAGAGGACGGCCCACAGGCCAGTGATCAGCAGAGAGCCAATACCGCCGATGAGGACCGCACGCACTGGCCCCCACCACTGCGCCGTGAGGCCACTCTCATACTCGCCTAATTCATTGGAAGCGCCAACAAACAACGAGTTCACCGCGCTGACGCGTCCGCGCATGGAGGGTGGCGTCGCCAATTGCAGCAGCGACGAACGGATCACCACGCTCACCATGTCGCCGGCGCCCAGGATAATCAGCGCCGCAAGAGACAGCCATAGGTTGCGCGACAGGCCGAAGATAATTGTGCAGATTCCGAACAGCGCGACGGAAAGGAACATCGTGCGGCCTGCGCGGCGACGGATGGGGTGAAAGGACAGCAGCACAGACACGCTGAGCGCGCCGATCGCCGGCGCAGCACGCAGCAGACCCAGGCCACGTGCTCCCGTGTGCAGCACATTTTCTGCAAAGATCGGCATCAACGCAACAGCCCCGCCCAGCAGCACGACAAACAGGTCCAGACTCACCGATCCAAGCAACAGCTTCGCCCGTAAGACATAACGCAGTCCCTCGAGCAACACGCTGACTGTGGTCCTGCGATGCTCCATCCGGCCCAGCCGTACAGAGAGCATACCGATCAGGACGAGGAACCCGACGAGCGAAACAAGCGTGAACAGGAATACGACTGGAGCACCTCCCAGCCGCGGCAGTCCCCAGTGGGCGAGCGGCAGAGTGAATAACAATCCGCCTACGGCGGGCCCGGTGATATTCGCGATTTGAAATACCGTCGCGCCCCAAGTAATCGCATTGACGAAATGCTCCTTGGGAACGAGGTGCGGCACCAGGGCTGAGCTGGCTGGTCCGCTGAACGCGCGTCCGGTGCCGATGAGAAACAGCACAGCATAGATCGGCAGAATGTGACGTATGCCGTGATACGCGAACAGAAGCAGCGTGAGGGTGCAGACGAACTGCAGCCAATAGGAGACCAGAATGACTGCGCGCCGATCGAACCGGTCCGCCGCATGGCCAGCAGGCAGCAGAAACAGCAGCCCGGGGAGAAATAGCGCCAGCCCGGTATAGCCAAGATCAATGGCGCGATGTGTGATCAGGTAGACCTGCCACGCCACGGCGACCGATTGTGCCTCCGCGCCCATGATCACGAGAGCCCGGGCCATCTGGTAGAGCCGGAAGTCGCGAGAGGCGAAGGCCGCTGCGCCTCGTCTGGCCGGCTCTTCTCTGTTGTCGTTCGTCATGCCTGAATGTTGGTGAGATGTCGTTCTATTGTCGCAGGCTGGGCGCCGCCTTCGGTTACCCTTAGCTTTCGCACGACAATCTCATCATTATGTTGGATTCAGGCGCCAGCACGATGTTGAACACGCGTGAGGCTGCTGCGCCGAGAGCGAAAATCGCCGACCTCCCGGTGAGCGAGGACCCTTCCTCCGCCTCGGCCGCGGTGCCCCCTGCTCCTCACGCTGTGGGGCATAGCCTCGCGCCATTGCCGGGTGTAGTCGCCGTCTTCGTCTGCGGCCTGGTCGCCTTTCTCACTCTCTACATCACCCAGCCACTCCTGCCGCTTCTCGAAGCCCAAATGCACGCCTCCAAGTCGGCCGTCGGCTGGACGGTAAGTGCGTCTACGCTGGGGGTTGCGCTCGCCGCTCCCTTGCTTGGGGTCTTTTCCGAGCGGATGAATCGCAAGCGCGTGATCCTGATCTCCATCCTGCTGCTCGCCATCCCGACATGCGCGGCCGCAACATCCAGTTCGCTGGGCTGGCTTGTCTTCTGGCGTTTTCTCCAGGGGCTCATCACGCCGGGCATCTTTGCGACCACCATTGCATACATCACCGAAGGATGGCCGCCGACTGCCGTTGCGCCCGTGATGAGCATCTACGTCAGCGGAACGGCGCTCGGCGGCTTCTGCGGCCGTGCGCTGACCGGAATCCTGGCAGATCGCATCGGTTGGCGGGCTTGTTTCCTGCTCCTTGGCGTTCTGTCGCTGGCGGGTGCCGGGCTGGTTTATTGGCTGTTGCCGGATCGGCCGCGCACAGTCGCCTCTGCAACTGGTCCAACTCTCCGGCAAATAGTCGCTCCGATGCTCCAGCATCTCCGCAATCCGCGCCTCCTCACGACCTACCTGGTTGGTTTCAACGTGCTTTTCTCGCTGGTCGGCGTCTTCACCTACATCACCTTCTATCTGGCGGCGCCGCCGTTCTCGCTTTCGACCGCGAAGCTCAGTCTGCTGTTCGTGGTGTATCTCTTTGGCCTTGTGGCTACTCCGCTGGCGGGGGCTATGCTGCCGCGCATCGGCCTGCTTGCCGGCATCACCGGATCAATTCTGCTGTCCCTGATCGGCGTGCTGCTAACGCTGGCGCACACACTGCCCGTGGTCATCGCCGGACTCGCTCTGTGCTGCACCGGCACGTTCATCTCGCAAAGCTGTGCGACCAGCTTCCTTCGCGAAGCCGCACCAGAGTCATCACGCGCCTCGGCGGTTGGCCTCTATGTGGCCTGTTATTACATTGGTGGAACGGTTGCGGGTGTCGCCCCAAGTCTGGCGTGGCG
>JAOAPJ010000277.1 GCA_025462805.1 Acidobacteriaceae bacterium | reverse complement strand
GAGGAGGTCTCCAATGTCTGGCGGCTTTGGAAGGCGGGGATTGTTCGCGAGAACTATGCGCGCGCAGACGAGCCCGGAGTCGTCATCGTCTTTGAGGTCCCAGATGTCGCGACCGCACAGGCGTACACCGATGACTTTCCACTCAGTAAAGCCGGACTGCTGGAGTGGAATTTCATAGCGCTCCAAATTCCGCTGCCGATCGAAGCGCTCTTTCGTGAGGAGCTCGACAGCAATCCACCCTATGACCGGACCCTTACGCGCGAGCAGAAGGGAATAGCCCGGTGAAGCAGGCTTTCGGGCTCTCCATTCCGGAGAGGGTGGAGGAGATCTGTACTCCATCCCGCTGTGCGCTCATTGTCTATGACATGCAGCGTGGCATCGTGCCCCAGATCGCGGATGGCGACGCAATCACCTCGCGTTGTCAACAGTTGCTTGCCGCTGCTCGCCAGCGTGGCTTTCGCGTCTTCTTTACGCGACATGTGTTCTTGCCAAGTAGCACATCGGGCGTAGGTCGGTTGCGGAGGGCGATGATTTGGCAGGGAAAGAACGACCCTGCGGAGACAAAGGCCTTCATCACTCAGGGTTCTGCGTCGTGGGAGATCGTTTCCGCGCTTTCCCCGCGACAGGACGAGGTAATTCTTGACAAGATCACGATGTCCGCCTTTGAGAGTACCTTTTTAAATCTCGCCATGCGCGATGCGCACCTGGAGGCGTTTATCATTGCGGGCATCGCGCTCGAGATAGGCATCGAGCCCACGGTGCGGCAGGGGCTGGACCTAAATTATGTGCCCATCCTGGTTGCCGACGCCTGCGGCTCCAGGACGGAGGAAGTGAAAGAACGCTCTCTGGCGACGCTCAGGGAAACAGGCGAGGTCATGCGAATCAACACAGCGGAAGTAGTGTCTTTGATGAAGCGGTGAGAGCTCGGTCAACGCGCGCGCGTCAAGTCTGAGAATCCAAAAACAACCCAGGTAATGGGAGAAGATCGATGCAAATGAATGTCCACTTGAATTTCCAGGGAAACTGCGCAGAGGCATTTGACTTCTACAAGCAGGTGTTCGGCGTGCGTGACGTAATCACAATGCGGTATGCCGATGCGCCTGAGGGCTCGCCGGTGCCGCCGGATTGGAAGAACAAGATCATGCATACCTCGATACCACTGGGGGCCGGACTGCTGATGGGATGCGATGCGCCGCCGGGAGAGTCGGCACCGATCGGCGGATTTCAGATCTCAGTGGAGTCAAATGACAAAACCGAAGCGAAGCGCATCTACGAAGCCATTAAAGAGGGCGGCACTGTGAAGATGCCGATGGGAGCCACGTTCTGGTCACCTCTGTTCGGCATGTGCACCGACAGGTTTGGGGTAGCGTGGATGGTCGGAGTACCGGGACCTGGGCAGGAGTAGGCGGTCAGCGTAAGGTTCGCGGACCTCCTAAGCGGCGGCCAAGAGTCCGGAGTAAGGAAACGCCTATCGAGTTCACTTGGAGAGCGCATATCTGTTCACTTTCGCTCGTTCGCCGGGTAGTGATGCATTCAACGTGGACTGAAGCTGTATCAGGAGTCAGAACGTGCGGTATCTCGCCTAAGCAGTCCCAGCCCTCATCTGCTGGAGTAGTTGTGCGAGAGTGATGACTCCCTTCCGAATACTACGTTCATCTACAGCGGCAAAGCCGATCTGCAGCATGGAACCGTAGTCAGCTGTTGAGAGGCAGTAATTCACAACAGGGACAACGTCGATATTGTTGCGCAGCGCAGCTGTCGCAACGTCCCGCGCTAAGAGGCCGTCCTCCAGCTGAGCCGTGGTCTGCAAACCTGCTTCGATGGGACTCATAGAGAGAAGACCACCGAGATGCGTTTGGCTGCACTCCAAGAGTGTCTCTAACCGCTCGCCGTATATCTTGCGCATGCGGCGCAGGTGCCGGGTGAAATGGCCCTCTTCGATGAAGTCTGCGACGGCCTCCTGCTCCAGCAGCGGATGGTGACGCGTCGCCAAGTGTTTCGCACGCGAAAAGACATCCACGAGTGCAGGTGGAACCACCATGTAGGCCAAGCGAAGGGAGGGGAAGAGAACCTTATTAAAGCTGCCGGCGAAGATGACACTATGATGCCTGTCTAGACCGTGAAGTGAGGACAACGGGCGTCCGCTGTACCGATACTCACTATCGTAGTCGTCTTCGAAGATGATGCTGTTTCCGCGCCGTGCGACGTCGAGGACTGCCAGTCTGCGGCGCAGGCTCATGGTGGCGCCGGTAGGAAATTGATGGCTTGGCGTGACATATATCAGTCTGGCGACCAGCAGGCGACGATCTGTTATCACAGCCCCTTCGGCATCTACGGGGATGGGCAGGATCTTCGCTCCCGCAGCAAGAAACGCGGTGCGTGCTGCGGGGTATCCTGGGTCTTCCAGCGCGACGGTGTCCCCGGGATCGATAAGGAGTCTCGAGGCCAGGTCGACTGCCTCCTGAATGCCGGACAGGACGAGCACTTGCTCCGGCTGGCAAGTGACTCCGCGAGACGTGCGTAGGTAGGTAGCGATCACCGCACGCAAACGTGGGTGTCCCATCGCTTTGCAGCCCAGCAAGGAGGTGGTCGACCGTCGGCGAAGTCGCCGATTCAGCACTTGGTTCCACAGCAGAGTAGGAAAAAGGTCGAGAGCCGGGAGGTTCGTCCGGAACGCCAGGGTACGTGGCTGCACGAAATGCGAGAACGGTGCGAGCCGGTTGGCAAAGCTTGAGAGCCGGTACTCACGATCTTCGGTTGCGAACGATTCTCTCTGCGACGGTCGGGTGCGACCGCTTTTGAGCAAAGTGTCCGGGAGCACAGAGGAAACGTAAGTGCCCGAGCCGTGCCGGCCGCTCAAATAACCTTCCGACTTCAACTCTTCGATCGCCGCGAGGACTGTACCTCGTGCGAGTCCGTACTGTAATGCGAGCTCGCGGGTCGCGGGGATCCGGAAGCCCGAGGGCAATGTGCCGGTCAGGATCAGGTCCTGCAATGAATTCCGCAGCCACTGGTATGCCGGCAGCTTCGCCGGCTTGATCGGAAGCTGTATCACGGGCGAGGAAGAGGAGGGCACGATGCTCGCTCTCAAGTGGACTAATCGTGTGACCGAAATTGACCTGGATCCATTGGCCACCTCAGATTCTACTCTGTGGCTGCGGTTTTCGGGATGGGCGGGAGGGCGTCCTGAAGGGAACGCCCTTGCCCTTGAATCAGGCTCGGCTCTGCGCAGAAGCCCGTGCTCCGGCGAGGATGAAGCCAACGGTGATGAGCCACAGATAGCCTGGAAAGCGAGTCAATGGAATGAGCATGCCGAATATTGGCATGAGCATCGAGAGGAAACTCAGCTCTCCGAATGCGGCAAGGACGAGCCCGGACCAAGCCAGCCAGCGTGGAAGGATCCGGGTCAGTAATCCGGCGACGGCGAGGCCCGCAATCAATAATCCCAGTGACCCCGCGTAAGCGGGCCCATCCAGCATGAACGCGAACAGATAGAGTGCGCGAACTACGGAACCCGCCGCGGTGGAGGCACTGGCGACCCCGGGCTGAGCGAGAATCCAGACCACTCCTGCTTCCAGTAGGGAAAGGAGTGCGGCGATTGATCCTCCGAAGAATGCGATGCGGATGCCGATGCCGCAGGCCCCAAGGGAGCGCATGCTATCTGTAGCGGCCACCGTGACAATGCCCAGAGCGATGGCCGAGCCGCATTGGAGAAATGCCCCGAACTGCACTCGGGAGGCTGCGGTCGAGAAGTAGGTGACCATGGTTTCTGCGCTGTCAGCCGGGAATGGGAAGTGCAGGCCGTGGATACTTTCGAAGAGCGCCACGCTGACACAAAAAAGCACCATGGAGATGATGGCAACAATGCCGGCATGCGGACCTGGCGCTGCTGTACGGGCAGGGAAGAGAGATTGAGCGGATGCCATTGAGACCTCCTGCATGCGTCATGAGAAAAGGCGCACCGTTTCTATGCGCGCCAGTATATAATTACAGTCTGTAATTATGTAAGCCAATAATAGTGCAGTGCATTATTATTTAACGATGAAGGATTCGCCGAGAACCGGGCCGAGTTCCATCTCTTTCCTGCTTACCCAGATCGGAGCAGAGGCGGCGGCGCGCTACACGGCGCGACTGGCCCCACTCGACCTCCAAGCTCCTCAGGCAGGCGTACTTCGCGTGCTTGGTCAGACCCCAGGCATCAGTCAACAGGAGCTGGCTGACAGACTGGCCATGCATGCGAGTCGCCTGGTTAGTGTTGTCGACGCGTTAGAGAAACGCGGATTGCTCGAGAGAAGGAGCAGCGCAACTGACCGGCGGGAGAATGCGCTGCATATCACCGCCGCGGGGAAACAGATTTTGCAGCAGCTTGGCATTATCGCGAGAGCGCATGACAATGCGATCTGCGAAGGTCTGTCTGCACAAGAAAAGGAACAGCTGCAGTCCCTGTTGGAACGGATTGCGCGGCGCCACGGCTTGGCACAGGGGGTGCACCCGGGCTACCGTACACTGCGTCCACGGCAAGAGGTGCAACCCGAATAGCTTTCCGACGCGCGCCAGCGAACTCGCCGCGCGCGAGAGTCTGACATTTACAGAGAGTCGGCACAACCCTAGGTTGATCCTGATGTGAAGGACTAGAGGCAGATGGAAGGTTCCATTATTCGCTTCGGCGAGTTTGAATTCGATCTTGATCGCAAGCAACTGAGGCGAAAGGGATCTGAGGTGCGCTTGCAGTCGCAGCCTGGGCTGGTTCTGGCAGCGCTTCTGCGTCGACCCGGCGAAGTAGTCTCGCGCGAGGAGCTGCAATCGGCGATCTGGGGCGGTGACACGTTCGTCGATTTCGAACGGGGACTCAATTTCTGCATGACCCAGATTCGAGCGGCATTGGGAGATGATGCTGCACGAGCACTCTATATTCGGACGGTTCCGCGGAAGGGCTACCAGTTCATCGCCCCAGTGCAGCGTCCGCCCGCTGCTTCTGCGACTCCGCCTCCTCCATCTCCGGGGAAAGCGGGTCGGCCGGTCATCCTCTGGAGCTTGGCGGCCCTTCTGATTCTGAGTGCCGCCGCCATCGCGGTGGTCCGGCTGCGGGTTGGCCATAGCGAGCGACGAGGCTTCGGCCCGGCCAGCCCAATCCTAGCTGTCGTTCGCTTCGACAACGACACCAAAGATGCTGACCTGCAGAGGTTTGCGGATGCGTTGACCGATGATCTCGTGGTCCAGCTCACTTCCGATAGCCGCGGCAGATATCGCGTGGTGGGGAATGCGCCGATGGTAC
>JAOAPJ010000214.1 GCA_025462805.1 Acidobacteriaceae bacterium | reverse complement strand
TGGCCTACAGCTCGCGCGACCTGGCCCGCGCCGCTTCCATCTATGAGCGCATGCTGCGCGACACCGACTGCGGTGTGATCCTGTGCCTGGCGGGATCGCTGGTCAGCGCCGGCCTGAAGCAGGTCTTTGTGGACCTGATCCGCAACAACATGGTGGACGCGATCGTCTCCACCGGCGCGAATATCGTGGACCAGGACTTCTTCGAGTCGCTCGGCTTCAAGCACTGGATCGCCGATGACGTGGTGAAGTCCGGCACCGAAGACGGCAAGCTGCGCGAGATGATGATCGACCGGATCTACGACACGCTAATCGACGAAGAAGAGCTGCGTGCGTGTGACGAGACCACACGGGTGATCGCCGATTCTCTCGCGCCGCGTCCCTATAGCTCACGCGAGTTCATCCGCGAGATGGGCGCGTACCTGAAGAAGAACGGCAAGACGCCGCAGCAGGGCGGGGTGGACGGCATTGTGCTGGCGGCATATGAGAAGGATGTGCCGATCTTCTGCCCGGCCTTCAGTGACTGCTCCGCCGGCTTTGGCCTGGTGGCGCACCAGCACGCGCGGGGCGACAAGCCGAAGGTGACGCTCGACTCGGCCAAGGACTTCTACGAGTTGACCCAGTTAAAGATCGCGAACCCAACGACCGGGCTGCTGATGATGGGTGGCGGGGTGCCAAAGAACTTCGCGCAGGACATCGTCGTTGCCGCAGACATCCTGGGCACCGAGGCACCGATGCATAAGTACGCCATCCAGATCACGGTTGCCGATGTGCGCGATGGGGCGCTCTCCTCAAGCACCTTGAAGGAGGCAAGCTCCTGGGGCAAGGTGGACACCATCTACGAGCAGATGGTGTACAGCGAAGCAAGCTTGGCCCTGCCGTTGCTGGCTGGTTACGCTTACCACAAGCAGGCCTATACGGCTCGGCGGGAGCGGCGCTGGTCCCGCCTGCTGGAGCCGGTGACCGCATAAGCGCCTGCCTGACCGAAGTAGATACGGCCCATCCCCAAAAAGGGATGGGCCGTTTTACTTCTGAAGCACACCCGGGAAAACTTTCACCCACCCACGATGCTGAGCAGTTATAAGGGTATGCACCATTGTTGGGGCAGTAACCACATTATTCGCGTTACCAAGGATATTTTCTTTGACTAAAGGTAAGAGTTACCCACTATACTCACGGAGCACTAACACCAGATAGGCACCTGGCAGAGCAAATTCAGGTGCAACGCCGCACCATCGTCACTAAAGTCTGCCCTCCCCCTGACTCAGCGGCAGAAGGTGTCGATGGACCGGTGGCTTGGGCCTAGGGCCGTTTTCCTTGACGTACGTTGCCGCAATTTAGAGGTCGAATGGCGTGCTCGCCTTAAGTCACGAGACATGCGCGCCAGACATTTCCGAACAGGGTTGGACTTTGGATTTCTTGATGAGTCAGCACGAACGTCTTTTTTCGGATTGGTTGAGCGGCCGCCCGGTCTGGCTCGCCATGTTTGCGCTTACCCTGCTATCCACAGCCTACGCTATCGTTGTCGCGCTGTTTCCCGGCACCGGCCTGGTGTGGAGTCCCAGCAAGCCTGCCGTGGTCTTCATCGCCTGGGGCGCCATTCAAACCTGCTTCGTCGTCGTTTGCCTGATGAAGCTGCGCCACGAACGGCACATGCGGCGGGCGTTGGTGGAAAGCCTGAGTACCGCCACCGCAGCCGACGAGACCAGCCGGGATGACGCCGCGGCGGAGATCCGGTATCACGACTACTTCGAGAACCTCACAGAGATGATCGCAATGCTCTCGGGCGAGGGCAAGTACCTGTATGTGAACACGGCCTGGCAGCGTTACTTCGGGCGGGATGCGGCCGCGGCACGCGGGCTGGATGGCTTCGCCTCGGCATTTCCGTTTGCGATCCAATCGCAGGCTGCCGCCATCTTTGAACGGGCGCTCGCCGGCGAACACGTCGAGCAGGTGCATCTGCGGATGGAAGACTCTGCCGGACGGACGCGCGAGATGGAGGCAAGCCTGTTCGGGCTACGCGAAGCAGGCCGCCCGCGGGCAGTGCGGTGCATCCTGCGCGATGTCACGCTGCGCAACCAGCGGGAGCGGCGGCTGGCAATGCAGTTGGGAGTGGGACAGGTGGTGCAGGAGGCGTCAACCGAGGACTCGCTGCCGAGGATCCTGGCCGCCCTGGGCAGCCACTTGGGGTTCGATCTGGTCCAGCTATGGCGGGCCGATGCGGGTCACGAAGTGCTGCGCTACGGCAGCATGTGGATGGCTGCGGACTGCGTTTTCCCGTCGACGCTGGCGAAGAGCTCGATGACGGAGTTCGCGTCGGGCGAAGGATTGCCCGGGCAGGTGTGGATGCAGGGCGCTTCGTCGTGGATCGAAGACATCCGCGACGATGTACGGTTCAGCACCCGCGAGGGCGCGAAGACAGACGGCCTGATCTCCTGCTGGGGCGTACCCGTGCGGGTGGGCAACCAGGTGATTGCTGTGATCGAGTTCTTCAGCCGCAAGCGCATGGCGGCGGAAGTCGAGATCATGGCGACGGTCGAGACGGTATGCGCCTCGGTCGGCCAGTTCCTAGGCCGCTCTGTGCAGGAGAAGCGCGTCACCGAGCTGAACCGGCAGAAGGAATCCATCCTCAATACAGTTGCAGACGGGATTCTCGGGACAGACCAGCATGGCCGTGTCACCTTTGCCAACCCAGCGGCGGCGCAGCTGCTGGGCGCGGATGCCCATGCGCTGATCGGCCGTTTCGTGCATGCGATCGTCCATGAGGACGTTTATGGGAGCCCGACCGCCTGCGCCTCACACTGCTTTATCCGCCGCGGACTCCTGGCGAAGGACGGCGCCCACGGCCAGGATATCTTCTATCGGCCGGATGGGAGCTCCTTCCCGGTTGAGTTCACGCTGACGCCGATGCAGGTGCACGGCACGATCACGGGCAGTGTGCTGAACTTTCGCGATGTGAGCCAGCGCCAGGCGCTGGATCGGATGAAGGACGAGTTCATCTCGACGGTCAGTCACGAACTGCGTACGCCGCTGACCTCGATCCGTGGCTCGCTTGGCCTGCTCTCGACCGGACTGCTGGGCGACGTGAACGAGAAAGCTGCAAACCTGCTGCGCATCGCGGTGAACAACTCTGACCGTCTGGTGCGGTTGATCAACGACATCCTCGACCTGGAGCGGATGCAGTCAGGCCGCGCGCCGCTGAGCTTCCGTGCGTGCTCCCCCTCCGAGCTGGCACAGCAGGCGATCGAAGCAGTGACCCCAGTTGCCGACAATGCGCAGGTAAAACTGATGCTGCGCGGCAGCCCGCTGGAGTTCGTCGCGGACCCGGATCGCCTGCAGCAGGTGCTGACCAACCTGCTCAGCAATGCAATCAAGTTTTCGCCGCCGGAGTCGACGATCACGGTATCCACCGACAAGAAGGATAACGGTGTCTTGGTCAGCGTCACCGACGAAGGCCGCGGCATTCCCGAGGACAAACTGGAGAGCATCTTCGACCGGTTCCAGCAGGTGGATGCGTCCGATTCCCGGCAGAAGGGCGGCACCGGGCTGGGCCTGGCGATCTGCCGCACCATCGTCGAGCAGCATGGCGGACGCATCTGGGCGGAGCAGAACGATGTTCGTGGCGCCACCTTCCGGGTGTTCCTGCCGGCTGATCCGCAGCAGCAAGTCCGGGTGGAACCCAAGGCGCCGGCAGAGCGCGAGACTCTGCTGGTGAGCACCAGCGATAACGAGACGCGCACCAGCCTTGCGGCCAGCCTTCGCTTCCACGGTTTTAACGTGATCGAGGCCTCCAGCGGGCGGGAGACGCTGGCGCACGCACAGCGACAGGCGCCCCGTGCCGTGCTGCTCGACCTGACGCTCCCCGACATGTCGGGATGGGAGGCGCTGCGCATCCTGAAGGAAGAGGCGGCGACGGCCGACATGCCGGTCATCATCCTAAGTGCGCACGCGATCGGCAAGTCTTCGACTCTGGGGCTGGGGGCAGACGGATGGCTGCAGGTTCCGGCGCAGGAGAGCGAACTACTGGAAGAGCTTTCGACCGTGCTAAACCGGCAGAAGACCTGGGCCGAGATCCTGCTGGTGGAAGACGATATGGACCTGGCGCGGGTAATCAGCGCCACTTTCGAGCGAGCCGGCGTGCACGTGCTGCATGCCAGCACGAGGCAAGCGGCGCTCGAGCTATGCGCCTCCTTTACTCCCAACCTGATGATCCTGGATGTGGCTTTGCCGGATGGCGACGGATTCAGTCTGGTGGAGCGGCTGCGCCATCATCCGGAGCTGCACTCCCTGCCGTTGCTTGTCTACTCCGCACGAGATCTCAGTGATGCGGAGCGTGCGCAGCTGCAGCTAGGCCCCACCAACTTCCTGACCAAGGCACGTGTGCAGGCGCAGGAGGTAGAAGCATTGGTACTTGCCATGCTTCGCATGCCTCCCCAGAATGTGCATGCTCCCGCAATGACAGTTTCCGGCTTGCAGCCGTTTATGGTGCCCAGCACATATGACCAGACGCATACTCATCATCGATGACGAAGAAGACATCCGGGAGGTCGCCGGGCTTAGCCTGGAGACAGTGGCAGGATGGGAGGTCTTTTTGGCAAACTCAGGGTTGCAGGGGATGGAACGAGCGGAACAAGAACGCCCCGATGCGATCCTGCTGGACGTCATGATGCCCTCCATGGACGGTCCGACGACCTTCCTGCAGTTGCAAAAGAATCCGAATACCGCAAGTATCCCCGTCATCTTGTTAACAGCCAAGGTCCAGGGATCCGATCAGCGCCGTTTCGCCGAACTCGGGGTTGCAGGGATTCTCTTTAAGCCCTTCGATCCACTCACGCTTTCGTCTCAGGTCTCACAGACTCTGGGCTGGAAACCGGTCCAATAGGAGACTCATGGCAGACCTTCACTCCCCCCACGGCACGCCCGAAGAGGTCACCGGGAAACTCCACGAACTACTCACGAACCTGTGGTCGCGCAGTCAGCAGACGATCGGGGATCGCCTCGACGCACTGCACGCCTCGCATCGCACGCTCCGGGTGACCCCCACCGATGCGAATGCTCGCCGCGCCGGCGCGGATGCGGCCCATAAACTGGCCGGCATTCTCGGCACTTTCGGGCTACCGACCGGCACCGAGGTCGCACGCCGCATCGAAGTGCTGCTTGACTCTTCAGCGGCCCTCCGCAAGTTCGACCTGGACACGCTGCAGCACTCCATCGGCCAATTGCAACAGATGATCGAAGAGAAGTCGAGGACCGCAGGCAAGCGTCGCGCCTGAGCGGCAGCCGCGGCCCAAAAGCGCTGCGCGCATCGATCGAACGCGGCTCCCAGAGCAGGCCCTGCGGAGCACACCTGTAGCGGTGTAGACTCTTCGTTTGGCACACCTCCACTCCGACAGCGACGACCCCGGCGGACAGCTCGGCCTGCTCTTCCCTGCTGAGCAGAAAACGGAACCGCAACGACGCATCTGGAACGTCAGCGCGCTGGTCGCGGAGATCCGGGGACACGTCGAACGCAACTATCCGGACTGCTGGGTGGAAGGCGAGATCTCGAACCTGCGTGCTGCGCCATCCGGCCACCTCTACTTCACGCTAAAAGACGACCAGGGCCAGATACCCGTCGTGCTCTTCCGCCGGCAGGCCACCCTGCTGCGCTTTCGTCCAGAGGCTGGTCTTCACGTGCTGGTACGCGGCCGTATATCGATCTACGAAGACCGCGGGCAGCTGCAACTGGTCGCCGAGACCATGGAGCCGGTCGGGGCAGGCTCGCTGCAGTTTGCGTTCGAGCAGCTCAAGCAGCGGCTGCAGCAGGAAGGGCTGTTCGATCCGGAGCGGAAGCGTACGCTGCCCCCATTTCCGCGCTGCATCGGTATCGTGACCTCGCCATCGGGCGCCGTGATCCGCGATTTTCTTACTGTGATCGAGCGCCGCCACGCCGGATTGGACGTTCTGCTCTACCCGGCGGTCGTGCAGGGCGAACAGGCGCCCGGCGAGATCGGCTTAGGAATTCTCTACTTTAACCAGGTGAAGAGTGTTGATGTCATCGTGATTGCTCGGGGCGGTGGTTCGGCGGAGGATCTGTCGGCCTTCAATGCAGAGTCGCTGGCGCGGGCGATTGCTGCGTCCGCCATTCCTGTGGTCTCAGCGGTAGGACACGAGACGGATTTCACCATCGCCGACTTCGTGGCCGATCTGCGCGCGCCGACCCCTTCAGCCGCCGCAGAGTTGCTGACTGCGCTGCAGCATGGTGTGGCCGAGCGCGTCGATAGCCTGGAGCTTCGCCTGTTGCGCGCCTGCCGCTATGCCATCGCTCTTGCAGAGAGGCGTTTCGTCTCGGTGTCGCCTGTGGCCACGATTGCGCGGGTGCGGGGACGGCTGGAGCGCGCGCAACAGCGGGTGGATGAGCAACAGTTCCGGCTGGCGAATGGCTGGCAGCGGCTGCTGCAGGGGAAGGCGACGACGCTGCAGCAACTCCATAGCCGGCTGCTGCAGCAGAGCAGCCTGGAGTCGCTTGCATTGCGCCGCCAGCGTTGCGCCGACGCTACCCATCACCTGCAGCATGCCATGCAGGCGCGGTTGATGAGTGCGCACCGCGCGGCAGACGCGCTGGCCGGCAGGATGCTGCTGCAATCGCCATCGCATCGTTGCCACAGGGCGCGCCAGACGGTCGATCACCTAGCTACGCGCAGCGCTCGGGCGGTGAGCACTCGACTGCAGTCTTTGAGCGCTTTGGTGGGTGCATCGCGCGGCCGGCTGGAGGCACTGTCACCCCTGGCTGTGCTCGATCGCGGTTATAGCCTGACTTACTCGCAGAGTGGCGAACTGCTGCGCAGCGGCGGCGCCGTTGTACGCGGGGATGTATTAAGGACACGACTGGCACACGGCATGGTGACCAGCACTGTCCAAGAGACCACAGACAAATCATGAGAAAGCTTTTTGGAACCGACGGAATCCGCGCAATCGCGGGCGAGGCGCCGCTCGATGTGCGCACTATCCATGCAGTAGGTCTTGCCCTTGCCCACACGCTCACTCGGCATAGCGCGGCACGGCGGCGGGTGCTGCTTGGCATGGACACGCGCGAATCGAGTGAGTGGATCAGCACAACCATCGCTGCCGGCCTGCGCGAGGGTGGAGTCACGGTGGAGAGCGCAGGCGTGATCACCACGCCCGGCATCGCCTATCTGACACGCAAGCACGCCTTTGCTGCCGGCGTCGTCATCTCCGCGTCGCACAATCCATGGCAGGACAACGGGATCAAGGTATTCGGCGGAGACGGTTACAAATTGCCGGACGAGCAGGA
>JAOAPJ010000283.1 GCA_025462805.1 Acidobacteriaceae bacterium | reverse complement strand
CGCGGCTTGAGCCGTGGATGCGGATGCCACGCGTGGCGCTGGTGCGATCGGGCTGGGCTGCCTCGGGCGCGCTCTCCGGCGACCTGGACGGCATATCTCTACGCTCCGCTTTCGCATAAGGCTACGCAATGCATAACTCCACGGCCAACCATGCATCCGGAGACTAATGGCTCGTCGCCTTGGACCACTGCTTCCACAGAGGGAAACTCCACACGACGTTGCCGCGGAATACCAGGCGCCGTACTCAATCGAGGGGATCGCGATGAACGCATCCATCCTATCTGAACCCCCTATCTGAACCCTGAGGGCTGTCGCGCAGCCCTGGAAAGAGCGCCCGAGACGCACAAAAAGCCCCGCTCGGATGCTCGCGAGCGGGGCTCTGTGCTGCGTGATGGGTGGAGAGTTAGGCCGCTGGATGCTGCAGAATCGCTGCGAGCGCGTGCAGGCGGTTTGCGTCGGCCGGAGCCTTCGCCGTCGTGGCGCTTGTCTCCAGAGAGGCCGACATGCCTTGCAGATCCGCCAGCTTCTTCGCGTTCATATGCGACTTCTCTGCGCGGTCAATTGCCTTCTGCACCGAGGCGATCTGCTTGGGGGGCAGGGCCTGCGACCGCGTCAACTGATCCAGGTAGGCTTTGGCTACGACCAGCTGTGCGGGCCACTCGATCTTCTGCTGGTTCTGCACATTCAGCTCGGCTAACCGGACAGCCTTCGCTGCTTCGAGTTCGTTCCTGGTGAGGAACTTCGAGGGCGTGAGCTCAAAGACGTCGAGCCCGCGCGCAATTTCCGAGGCATAGACGTACCCGTTGTACCAGTACGCCGACCAGTCCCCGCCCAGTACAAGTGTCTTCGCGTCAATCGGCCCGCGATCGAAGTAGGCGATCTCGAATGGGTGCGCTGCGTCGGTGAAGTCCATTACCGAGATACCGCCCTGATACCAGGACTGCACTTCGATGTCGCGCCCGGGGACCGGAACCAGCGAGCCGTTATGCGCTACGCAGTTCTCCGTGTCGCTCTGCGCCGCCGGAAGCTTGTAGTAGCTGGCGAGGCTCAGCTTGTCATCCTTCAAGTTGAAGATTGCATCCGCGCCCCACTTGTTGGGATCGTTGGGACGGCATCGCGCGCCCAGACCGCCACCCCACTCGTCGGTGAACACCACCTTGGTCCCGTCGTTCGAGAACGAAGCCGAATGCCAGTAGGAGTAGTTTGGATCGTTCACCGCATCCAGACGCTTGGGATGCACGGGATCCTTGATGTCCAGCAGCAAGCCGTTTCCGGAGCATGCACCTGCTGCAAGCCCGAGAGCCGAATACACGGTGATGTCGTGGCACTGATTCGTGTCCTTCGGCTTTTCCGCGCCCTTATCGTGGCTGCCGCCGTTGTTCAGACCGTTGAGCGCGCCGGTGCGCGGATCGATGAACACGCGCGGGCTCGACACAATCTTCGCTTCCTGCGGCGCCGCCACCGGGACCTGGATCACGTCGATACGAAACAGTGCTGTGTTGGGATCCTTGCCCGGCTCCTCGCCGGAGCACCCAGCCAGCTCTTCGGGTTGACGCACAAACGATGTGCCGGAGACGTAGATATACACGTTGTCTTTGTCGTTCGGGTCCACTACGAGGGTGTGCGTATGTGAGCCGCGGCAGGTTTGGACCGCCGCCACCTGCTTGGGATTCTGGATATCCGAAATGTCAAAAATTCTCACGCCGCGAAAACGATCCTTCTGCGCAGCAGGTGGATGACGCTCCTTCTCATGTCCGGCGGCCGGCGGAGGATCCGGCGGAAAGCCTTGCGCACCACAGTCCAGACGTCCGTTGGGCATCTCTACCGACATGAAAAGCAGATTCTTGTACACCGAGAGATCGCCCTGGCCGCCGGGACACACCAGCGTCGTCAGCAGCTTGGTCTTGGCCGGGTCGGCGATGTCATAGATGCTGATCCCATAGAAGTTCCCCTGGAAGAGGTGACTTCCCTGAAAGGCAAAATCCGAGTTTGCGTAGGCCAATTGTGCAAGCACCGGCTTCAGTTGCTTCGGCAGCTTCGAGGTATTGGACATCCCCATCAGGGATAGGGTTTTATCAACCTGCGGATCATCGGGCGAGGTCGCGTCCAATCGAAACGGGCCGGGCTTCTGGAGGAAGAAGACGTGCTTCATGCCCATGGCCGCCTCGCCGGCGTCGTACTTACCTGCCTTCAGCGCATACCGCGGATCCTTCGTATCGGATCCCGTCATTCCCGTGGGGAGGGGCGGAGCCGGCTTGGGCATGAACTCCTCCATCTCGTCGGCGGGAGTCGGCTTGGCATCGGCTTTTCCATCCGCCTGCGGTGCAGCGGGGGCGGCAGGTGCAGGCTGCTGCGCGTAGATCCAACTGGCAGGGCATAACAGAACAAAGGCAGCCGCCGGCACCAGGGCCAGACGGCGGGTCACACGCTTCATCGAGTTCATCGTTTCTCCACTTCCACGTTCTTCTCCAGCATGTCGTGCATGATATTGATCTCGGCCCGCTGTGTATTATCCGCATCCGTCGCGAAGTTGAATAGGTCGGCATCCTGGCCCGCACCTGGTGTGTCGAACAGATCCTTCACCATAATGAGCGCGCCGTTGTGATGCTGAATCATGCCAGTCAGGAAGAGGCGATCGAACTCCGCTCCGTTGGCCTGGCGCAGCTTCTCCATCTGGGCGGCGGTAAGCATGCCGGGCATCGCGGCCATCGGCTGAGCAGACATATCCATCTTTGCCATTCCCGGGTCTGCCATGCCCGGCATCGCCATCGACACCGGCTCGCCCCGCGCAAGCAGCCAGCGCTTCATAAAGCTGATCTCGTCCGCCTGGGAACTGCTGATCTTCGCTCCCAGCGATCGCACATCCTTGTTTTCCGTGCGCGACGGAATCATGGCGGTCATCTCCACCGCCTGAGAGTGATGCATGATCATGCCCTGCATAAACGACACGTCTGCCTGCGAGATGGGCGGCACGCTCGGATGCGTTGAAGGCGGGAGTGTCCTGCTGGGCTGGCCCGGCGCCCCGGGCTGCACGACGACAGAGCTGCGGACAGGGTCGGCGCCGGAGTTGGCCTGCTCTGCGCCGGCCTGTGAGAACAGCAGGCCGGCGAGAGCGGACGCTAAAAGCGCGCCACGCATCGGCCAAGGGCCTCTGGCCTGACGCAGCCTTCCCTTGCTGTGAACACAGGAAGCCAAGAACTTACGCACATTGCCAGACATGGAGGGTGCTTTCTACGCTATCACCAAGTGACGCTGACCGGCTTGCCGAAAGAGAGTTACCGCAAACTGGATCACTTGAGCGACCCTGATCGCACCAGCCCCGGGAGGCGATTGGTGCGATCAGTTGCCATCCTCATCGAGCGACAGGACGGGCCTCGAGTGAGCGTCGCATTCCAGATAGGGCGGGACACGCGGCCCGTTCACGGCTATGGAAAGCTCAGCTCGAGATGATTCTGCGCGATGAGAACACTCACGGGGCGGCGTGCGCAGCAGTGCCTGCCTGATGGATCGGCAGACCCTCAGCTTTCAACTTCCTCGACAGCAACGGCAGAATCACGTCGCGGAAGATACGCCCGTCCGGCCAGACACCCACTTGCCGCCCGAGATGCCCGGCTTGCGGATTGATCCAGGCATCCTTAGCACAGCGCATAACAGGGCGACCCTGACACCTTCGCTACGCTCCTCTTCAAGTTGCTCCTCCTTTGTTTTTAGCCATGCGAAGAGCACGAATTTAGAACGACAGCTTGAGTCCTAACTGCACTGCCCGGCTTCCGCCAGATCCAATGACCGGATTCGAAGCAGCCACGTCGGGAGTAGCGCAACCGCATCCGAAACCACCCGCGCCCGGCACCGAGGGATCGTTGTGCGCCCAGCCATTTTGCCCACCGAACGGATTGGCAAAGTTCGGATGATTGAGGAAATTGAACAACTCGCCGCGGAACTGGGCACCGAACCGCTCACGGATCTTCCAAGTCTTATCGAGAGAGAAGTCCCAATTTTTAAACCCGGAGTCGCGGAAGACGTTTCTACCCATAAGCCCGAAGGTGCCCGGCGCGGGCGGCGTCATGACCGAGCCGCGCACTTTGTAACAGCCGCCCGCACCTAATGTGTCCAGCGATCGTGCGTGCGCTGTGCATACTGGATCGTTCAGGGCGTCCGGGCCGGCGAGATATGGAATCGGCGTGGCGCCCGACTTGAAGTCGTGCGGGTCGCCAAAGAAGTCCCACCGATCCACGGCCTCGCCGGTGTGGCTGAAGTCGTTGCCTGCATCGATCGGCCCCCATGGTTGAGCACCGTACAGACTGACGATCGAATTTACCTGCCAGCCTTCCAGGCTCTGTGCGAAGCCCTTTCTGCCGGGGATCGCATAGGTGGCCGACAGCGTGAAGCGATGACGGATATCGAAGTCACTGTGTGAGTATTCGAGCTGCGGGTGAGCGCTGTTCTGGGGCAGCCCGCTGCCGGCCCCGAAGTCCCAGTTGGCGCCAACATCATCGAGCGAATGAGAGTAGGTGTATCCGCTGACAAAGGTCAGCCGGTGGAATCTCCGCGCCGTCAGCGTCATCTGCAGTCCGTCGTAGTTGGACTTATAGATATTCCCCATCTGATAGATAAAGCTCAGAAACGGAAACTGTGCGTTGAAGGGACGGCCGGACTGCTCGTCGCCTGCTGTATCCAGCGCGGGCACGTTTTGGTTGATGTCGTGTATACCAACGAGCTTAGAACCGTGGGAGCCGACATATGCAGTTTCAAGCGTCAGATCCTGGGTGAAGGCGTGCTGCACATTGAATGTCCAGCTGAATACCTCCGGCGTGCGGATATTCTGCACCATGCCGAGAATGCTGCAAGGGTTAGCTCCGCAATTGATCGTGCCGGAGGGGAACACGGTGGCGGGGCCGGAGTTATAGCCCGCATTCCAATTCAGGTTCGAGCCGGGAAAGTTGACCGTGCCTACGGCGATGGTTCCGGTCCCCGGACCGCCACCAGGACCAACGCCGAGCGCCCCGGTGGGAATGGTACTGATGCCGAGCGAGTTATTCAGCGCCAGGAATGATTCCCAGTTCACCGTCTCGTAGATCAGCGCTCCACCGCCGCGGATGACGGTTCGCCCGTTCCCGCCCACGTCCCACGCAAAGCCGAGCCGAGGCGCGAAGCTGGTGTGGTCGCCGTTGTAAGGAGCGCTGATTCCCTGGCCTACCTGCTCCAGACCTTTCTGCGGATCGAAGTTGCCCAGCAGGTTGTGCTCTTCCTTGACCACTGTGTTCAGTTCGTATCGCAGACCAAGGTTCACGGTCACATTTCGACTGACACGCCAGTCGTCCTGCACGAACGACGCAAAGCCGAAGTTATGGATATGCCGGGTCGGATCGCCAGTGAGCAGGCTTGCGGAGGCGGGAACGCCGGCAAAGAAGTCCTCCAGCGACGTGGCGCCTGGAAAGGCATCCGTGCCGAAGCCGAACTTGACTCGCCCGCGTACGCCACCGTAGGCGGCGCCGGTGAAGCTGTCACGATGAAACTCTCCACCAAATTTGAGAGCGTGTTTTCCGACCGTATACGAGACGTGATCGATGACCTGGAAGCGGCGGTCCGGGCCCTGCACCTTCGGCCAGTTGAAGCCGCCGAGCTCCTGGGGGAAGATATAGAAGTCCGAGATATTGATTCGCGGCAGGCCGCCATAGAGCGGATTGGTGACACCGGTGTTGAGTCCGTAGGCCGATGCAGGCGTGTTGTGGTCGTTGGTGAATGTCGGCTGATACAGGCTGTTGTAGCCAAAACGCAGCTCGTTCACGAGATGCGGATTTAGAATCCACGCCCAGCTGACTCCCGCTACATAGGCGCGTGTCTTGATCTGTGTAAGCCACGCGTTCTGCAGTTGATTGGCGTCCGATACGGTGCCGTCGTTCTTGCCGTAGAAGAAGAGACCATTGAGCGAGTGCCGCTGCGTGATCTGGTAGTCCACCTTGCCGACGGCGTTGTCCGTCGTCACATCGTTGGGCAGCCCATAGTTGATGGTGGTGGGTCCCGCGGCGTTATTGCCGTTGTTTGTGGGAAACCCCGTTCCATTGCAGGTGATGGGCGGACCGAGAGTGCAGCCCCCAATTTTGAGGCTTGGCACGCTCGGGGTGATTCCTGCCTGCTGCACGGCCGCAATCGCGTCTGGAACGCTATTGAGCGGATCACCACCGAGCGAGACGGTGGCCGGAGTGGATAGCTGACTGATGCTCGAGACGGAATAGCGCTGGCCCTCGTAGCCACCGAAGTAGAAGAGCTTGTCCTTCTTGATAGGGCCGCCCGCGGTGCCGCCAAACTGTTCCAGGCTCCTCGGGTTCTTCGGACCGGCAGCGACAGGATTGAAGTAATTCCGGGCGTCGAGCGGTGTGTCGCGGCCGAATGCATAGGCGGTGCCGTGGAGGGTATTGGTGCCGGACTTCAGCGCCACGTTCACAATGGCTCCCGGCTTCCATCCGTACTCAGCCGGCGGATTTTCGATCAGGTTGAACTCCTGGATGGCATCGACCGGCAGAATGGTCGCTGAATCGCCGGCGATGCCTGCGCCGTTGATGATGCTTTGCCCGGAGAAGGGCTCGCTGTTGAAGAGGCCGTCGACGATGTACGCATTGTCCTCGGCGCGCAGGCCGTTGGTGCTGGTGGTCGAGAACCCGCCACCTGGATAGCGCACGATGCCGGGGCGGAGTTGCAGCAGGTTCTCGTAATTGCGTCCGTTGAGGGGAAGATCATTGATCTCCTTGTTGCTCAACGTGCCGCCGAGGGTGGAGTTGGTGGTGTTGATGAGCGGGAGCTGTCCTGTCACCACCACGGTCTCCGAAGCCTGGCCGGGCTGCAAGGCGAAGTCGATCTGTGCGTCGCTTGCCACTTCGACCTGGATATCGGTGCGTTCACTGCTCTTGAATCCAGTGGCCGCCACGCGAACCGAATAGGTTCCGGACAAGAGGTCTGGGACAACGTATTCGCCTGCCTGGGTGGTCTCCAGGGTGCGGGTTGTGCCGCGCTGCATATCGATGACGGTTATATGCGCGCCAGGCACTCCCGAGCCGGCGGCGTCGGTGATGGTGCCGAGGACGCGGCCGGTGTTGGTCTGGGCGCAGAGCGTGTGACAGAGGACCGTAAAAAGCAACGCCGCCAAGAACCGCGTCAGCGTTGGGGCGAAGTTCTGCCTGAGGGCCCCGAGAATGCATGTCGTCAGATATTTCACAGCGTCAGACGGCCTCCTGTAGTGGTCGGACAGCTTTACCACCGCAAGAAAACAACAGTCAAGCCGGAAGTTTGAGATCTCCGATTATTGGGAAGTTGACAAGTAACGGTGTGGAAGAGGTATACCTGTCAGACCACACCCGAACGGTGCGGGTCGTAACCAGGTCCGGCAAGAGGAGAGAAACTGCATTGGCTATCACAAGCGTGAATCCCGCGACCGGCGAGGTCCTCGAGACCTTTGCATCGCTCACGGATGGAGAACTGGCGGCCAAGCTCGACCTGGCAGCACGGGCCTTCAAGGTGCATCGCGACACATCCTTCGCCTACCGCGCGGAACGGATGCGCTGCGCGGCCGAGATCCTGGAGAGGGAGAAGGACCGGCTGGGACGCATGATCACGCTGGAGATGGGTAAGCCGATCCAGGCCGCGATCGACGAAGCGGTCAAGTGTGCCTCAGCATGCCGGTACTACGCGGAGCACGCGGAGCGCTTTCTGGCGGATGAGGTGGTGGAGACCGGCGCGCAAAAGAGCTACATCCGGTATCAGCCACTGGGCATCGTCCTGGCGATCATGCCTTGGAACTACCCGCTGTGGCAGGTGATCCGGTTCGTTGCACCAGCGTTAATGGCCGGCAATGTCGGATTGCTGAAGCATGCATCGAATGTGCCGCGGAGTGCGCTCGCTGTGGAGGACATCTTCCGGCGTGCGGGGTTTGCCGAGGGGGTCTTCCAGACCTTGCTGGTGGGCGCGTCGAAGGTAGACGCGATTCTGGCGGACCCGCGCATTATGGCGGCGACGCTCACGGGAAGCGAAGGCGCCGGCATCCAGGTGGGAGTCGCGGCGGCCAAGCGGATCAAGAAGGTGGTGCTGGAGCTGGGCGGAAGCGATCCGTTCATCGTCATGCCCAGCGCCGACCTGCCGACCGCGGTGGCGACGGCGGTGAAGGCGAGGGTCTCCAACAATGGTCAGTCCTGCATTGCCGCGAAACGCTTCATTGTGCACGATGCGATTGCCGACCGTTT
>JAOAPJ010000200.1 GCA_025462805.1 Acidobacteriaceae bacterium | reverse complement strand
AAGCATAAGGCATTCGCGACTGAAAGCAAGTGTCCATCGGTACTACTGAATCAGCACGCGAGGTGCAGTGGGTCTTGCACTATGGTGCGTCATGGGTAACAGTACGGAGGTAAATAGACCTCTCACCCACCTTACTGATGGGAGGAGTGGCGTTCTTGTAACGAAACCGAAACGTCGCGTTTACCCGACCCTCTTTACCTAATCGACACGCTGATTTCATGGATACGTAATACGAATATCATTACCTATGGTTGAGCGCGACCTCATGAGTCTGTTAACGACGATGTGAGCAGAGCCTCGCATCAGCGCGGCGCTCGCCTCCGGAGAATGCCGTCTGGTCGCAGCGTGCGATATCAACGCTCTCCAGCAAGAGAATTCCGGATTCAGGAACGCGCAACGGAATGGCTGCGCCTCATCCCGCCGAATCATCGTGAGGCCATGGGCGTGATCGCCCTCATCCACTGCCATACGTCAATAGAAATTGATTGCCAAAAGCTAAGCGGCCGCTTGATCTGGGCTGCTGAAAAAGGACGGGTTGTCTTGTTGCGCAGACCGCGCTCTGGACCCGCCGCTCGTGCTTAACCAGATAGCTCCGCATGTCGCCCGGAGCGGCATCAGGCGTGTGGCAAATTCCTGCCGCATCTGGGTTGCAGTTGCCCGGACGGGGAGGCCGGACCGCGACGCGACTCCTCCTACGGATCAACAGGCGAAACCGACAGCTTTACGGTGCGGAGCAGAAGATCATATCCGGCGCTCTCGGCTGGCAGGAGCTCGAACCGGAGTACGCGAGGAAGCGTATACGGAGGAACAACCGGACGGGATTTGTGGCGTTCCATCGGACCCGGGCCGACAGGCGATGGTAAAAAAAGCCCGGAGTTGATGCGGCAGCCTGGTGTCATGGCGCAATAGCACTTGCCGTCGTCGCCAAAGATTCAGCCGTTGATGGTTCACCACGGAAGCTGCGTTGAGGACAAGAATGGGGAGCGAGTTGCCTGCCCTTGTGAGCATCCTACGTGTTGGCCGTGATCCGTTCCGTTTCCTTCGACATCTCGGCAGTGCGTTCCAGCTTGTCCCAATTGAATGGACGGCCATCGATGGCGCGCTTGATTGTCTTGAACAGCACGATGGAGAAGACCTGCCGGTAGGCGAAGCGCTGCAGCCAGATATGGAACAGCAGCCAGCCATCCCCCCGCTTCGCCGGATGCTTGCGCTCCAGCGAGAAGGCAAGCGCAGAGGTGACGAAATCGATGATGAGGAACGTCAGGAAGTAGACCACGAGTTTCTGAAAGCCTGCCGCGCTCGCCGTTTCTGGGTGGAAGTAACGATCCAGCAGGAACTGCACGGTTCCGTAGATGAACATCAGGTCGATAAATGGCGAGACGAGCGGCAGCAGTATTTGAAAGATCAGGATATTGGGTAGCGCAAAGAGGCCCATCGCACGGTTCTTCGTAAACGCCTGCTTGTGCTTGAAGATCGCCTGCAGGGTCCCAAACGACCAGCGGAAGCGCTGGCGCATTAGACCCCGCGCGTCAATCGGCGCCTCAGTGAAGGCAAGCGCCTGATCCTCGTAGATGACCTTATAGCGTTGCTCAAGCAGGTTCATGGTGAGGTCGGCATCTTCCGCCACAGTGTTCACTGGATAACCGCCAGCGCGGCGGACGGGCTCGGTACGCCACGCACCGATCGCACCGGGCACCACCGTCACCACGTTGAACAGGTCGAGCGCGCGCCGCTCGAAGTTCTGACTGGTGATGTATTCCAGCGCCTGCCATCGGGTCCATAGGTTCACCCGATTCCCCACCTTGGCGTTGCCAGCCACGGCACCTACCCGCGGATCGGCAAAGTGCACCATCAGCTTCGAAACGGCATCGCGCGCGATTACAGTATCGGCATCGATGCCGACGTAATAGTCCTCGGTGAGGCGGTTGATGGCGTAGTTCAGTGCCTCGGCCTTACCGGCATTGGCCTTGCGAAGTACCTGCAGCCGGCCAGCAGCGATTTCGTCGGGGTAGGCTTCGCAGGCCACATCGTAGGTGCGGTCCTTGGATCCATCATCGATCACGATCACGTGCAGGCTCTCGTAATCCGAGTTCAACACGGACCGGATCGTACGAACGATGACCTTCTCCTCGTTGTAGGCGGGGATCAGCACCGCAACGCGCGGAGCAAAGCCGCCCGGTACCTCCGGTATCTTGCGACGGCGCAAGCGGTCGATCAGCGCGAAGATGCCGATCAGGAGCAGGCGAGCGCTCATCAGCACATCACCAATAAAGAACACCATCACGACAAAGCGTCCGAAGAAGGCAAAGAGACTGAAGGCAATCGAATCTACACGCGCCTGCCAGCGCTGATCGGGCGTTAGCGGCGGCATCACCTGGGCCGTCGTCTTGCCCATCAGTTCGGAGACTGGCACGATCTGGTAGCCGTGCGCGCGCAGCGTATCGATCAGCAGAGGCAGAGCAGCAACAGTAGCGGAGCGATCACCCCCACCGTCATGCAGCAGAATGACGGAACCGCGAAACTGCGGCTTGGTCTTCATGAGGCGCAGCTGCTCCATCACGTTCCACGTGATCTCCTGAGGGCTTTTCCGCGGATGTTCATTCCAGTCATCGGTGTCGATCTTGTCACCGATTATGGTGTAGCCCATCTGCTGGATGCGGTGGGCGGGCGCAGCCTGATCGTTGGTGTCGGGCTCCTGGTCGATAGAGTAGGGCGGACGGAAGTAGAGTGGCTTGACACCGAGCTTGCTGGCAAAGAGCCGCTCGGTCAAATTCAGCTCGAGCTCCACTTGCCGTGTCGAAATCTCGCTGATGTCCGGGTGGGTGAAGGTGTGATTGCCCACCTCATGCCCTTCGCGGATATAGCGTCGAAGCAGTCCCACATTGTTCTGCGCCTCATCTCCAATGACCATGAAGGCGCCACGAACATGTCGGTCGCGCAGAATGTCCAGGATCTTCGGGGTCCACTTCGGATCCGGTCCGTCGTCGAAGCTGAGAGCGACCTTGTCTGGATGGTAGCCGTAGTACTGAATCGTGTACGGCTGGGGATAAGTCTGCATATGCTCATCGGTCGCGGTGTTATTCATCGCGTCCATGTCTATTCGTCGCGTACCTGGGTGAGGAACCCCGGTGATGCGCAGGATGTCGCCTTCACCGTCCGTGTTGACATCGTTACCGGGCGGGATCTTCTCGAGCGCCATCTGAATATTGGCGGTGCCTGGCTTATCCCACATCGCCCACAGCGATGGATCCTCCGTGCCGAGAACCCAAACCGCAAACGTCTGCAGCCCCATGGACCGCGCGGCCCGCATTTCGTTCAGCGCGGTAACAGCATCCAGGATCCAGACCTGATGCCGCACATGCTCATCTTCATCGTCATACGCAAAATGCGGGTTCAGCTCATCTCCGGCAAAGGAGAGGTCCGTCTCAGAGTCGCTGGCCTCTTGCCACGCATCCTGGACGCTCAAAGATTCGACATCGATGACCTTCTGCGAGGTGTGGCCCTTCGCATCCGGTAGGGGCACTGTCCAGTTATAGCCGTAGTTTCCAAGGGCGCAGATGAGGCGCTGCTTGGGAACGATCTTCAACACACGCTGGAGGTTGTTCTCAAACCAATCCTGAGCCGCGATTGGCCCAGGCGTCGAGGTGTTCTCGTGCTGGTCGTAGTTCATCAGCACGATCCCATCCGTATGGGCAGCTTCGAACGCTAGCATCCTGCTGTCCGTCTCCACCGGCGTGTTGATGTACAGGCGCAGATTCTTGTCGGAGAAGTCTTGATAGAGCTCCGCCATCAACGCACGGTAGCCAGCCTGCGCGTTATCGGGCACATCTTCGAAGTCGAGCGAGATCCCGCGGTACCTGGGATTCGCCGCCAGAAATCGATCCAGTTCGTCGCGAAGATGCTGGCGTGCGGCAGGATTGTTCAGCATCCGTCCGATCACCGGATCCCAGATGCCGGTCATGATGTTGTAGTTACGAATCAGCGGGAAGATCTCTGTGTCTTCATGCGCATTCGCAATGGCCTGCGCAACTTTGTTCTGCGGATCGACGCCGTGCACCGTTCCGTTCGGATCGACGATGCGATAGGTGTGGGCAGGGGCCAGCGCCACCGCACCCAGCAGCTCACCGCTGGCATCATTCACGTTCAGCCAGACCGGGAATAGCATGTCGATCTGGTGGATATGCTGCTTCAGAGAGGAGTAGCCGGCCGGGGTGTCCTCTGTATAGAACGCTGCGCGCAGACCCTCACCTGTATTCAGCGGCACCTCAGAGGGAGGACGGCTGGTCCGCCGGTGCGCAGCACGCAAAGAACGGTTCCTGGCGTCCGGCGTTTGCCGGCCCTTCACCGCCCGGTAGTTTCGCTTTTGTGCGGGAAGTAGCAGGTCGGGCAACTGCTCCCTGTGAATGACTCCTAGAAAGAACGCCACCAGCAGCAGTGTGGACACAACTGCGGTTAGATCCAGGATGCGACGAAGCCGCTTCCATCGCTTGCGCTCGGGGTCATAAAAAATCTGGCGGCTCATGGTCGATTCGTAGCTAAGGACAGAGTACAGCGAAACCGCTAACGGCCGTTGCCTCTGTATGATGCGTACGAATGCGATCCGCGCACCGCAGCCTGGCAGGACTGGCGCTGGCCCTCGTGCTGGGTGCCGGGCTGCGCCTGTGGTTCCTCTGGCACTTCCCTCAGGTCAACGGCGACGGCCTCGTGTACGGCGATATTGCGAAGAACTGGCTGCATGGCACCTACGGGCGGACCGACTACGGACTCCACGACGTTATCGTGAGGCCGACACTGATTCGCCTCCCCGGGTACCCCCTGTTTCTGGCGGTGTGCTTTCGCATCTTCGGCAGCGATCACTACGGCGCTGTGCTCTACCTGCAGGTTGCAATCGATCTGGCGTCGGCTCTGGTCGTCGCTTGGACAGCCAGGGCTGTCGCCGGCAAACGCACGGGAATGCTGGCGCTGTGGTTCGCGGCGCTCTGCCCATTCACGGCCAACTATGTAGCTGCCCCGCTCAGCGAAACGCTGTCGATCTTCTGCATCGCGCTGGGCTGCGCGACGCTCGTCTGGTTCGAGAGAAGACCGCACTGGCCAGCCGCTGTGGTGCTCGGCACGACCTGGAGCTACGCGGCGCTGTTGCGGCCAGACGGCGCCCTGCTGGCCATCTCCAGCCTTCTTAGCCTGGTACTCTTTGCCGATCGCGGAACTCACCAAGTGGAGCGGCCGGGAAGTGAGTTACGGCAGGACCGTCGCCGACGACTCCTTCGGTTGGCAGTGGCGGGTGGCCTGCTGTCCCTCCTGCCATTTGTCGCCTGGACGGCGCGCAATCTACATACCTTTCACATCTTCCAGCCGCTCGCGTCGCGGTATGCCACCGATCCAGGAGAGTTCACCGCGCCCGGATTTCAGCGATGGACCAAGACCTGGGCGGCGGATTTCACTTCCACATCGGAGGTCTACTGGAACGTCGACAATGCGCCTCTTGATCTGGACGCGTTACCCGCTCGCGCCTTTGACTTCCCGACGCAGCGAGCCGAGACGGGTAGGTTGTTCATCGCATACAACAGGGACACCACCGTAACGCCTGCGCTGGATACGCGCTTCGAGGCGCTGGCTCGGGAGCGGGAGCGGGAGCATCCTCTGCGTAGCTTACTTATCATGCCGATCGTTCGCGTTCTGGATATGTGGCTGCGCCCCCGGACCGAGATGTTGAACATCGAACTGCGCTGGTGGCAGTTTCGCCGGCACGAGGGAGAAACGCTGTTTGC
>JAOAPJ010000185.1 GCA_025462805.1 Acidobacteriaceae bacterium | reverse complement strand
ACCTGCGGGATGTCCTTGAGGACGGGGAGCGCGTCTTCGATGGCGAGGTCGAGGATGTCCGCGATGGAGTAGCCGTTGAATTTGACCGCGAGCGTCTCCTGGTTGAAGCGTCGGCCGTTGCACACGTCGCAGAGCACGTAGACGTCGGGCAGGAAGTTCATCTCAATGCGCTTCTGCCCGTCGCCCTGGCAGGCCTCGCAGCGGCCGCCGGCGACGTTGAAGGAGAAGCGGCCGGGCTTGTAGCCGCGCTCGCGCGCCTCGGGCAGCATGGCGAAGATGTCGCGGATGGCGGAGAGCACGCCGGTGTAGGTGGCGGGGTTGGAGCGCGGGGTGCGGCCGATGGGCGACTGGTCGATGCGGATGACTTTGTCGACCTGGTCGACGCCCTTGATGGTCTTGTGCTCGCCCGGGGTCTCGCGTGAGTCGTAAAGCTCGCGGGCGAGGGAGCGATAGAGGATGTCATTGACCAGCGTGCTCTTGCCCGAGCCGGAGACGCCGGTGACCACGGTCATGACGTTGAGCGGGAAGCGCGCCGTGATGTTGCGCAGGTTGTGGCTGCGCGCGCCTTCGACGGTGATCCACGCACTGCCCACCGGGCGCGGAGCGAGCCGGTGCAGGATACCGGTCGCGCCCGAGAGATAGCGGCCGGTGAGCGAGTCCGGGGCGTCCATGATGTTCTGCGGCGTGCCCTGGGCAACGACGTGGCCGCCGAGCTTGCCCGCGCCGGGGCCGAGGTCGAGGACGTAGTCGGCGCTGCGGATGGTGTCTTCATCGTGCTCGACGACGAGCACGGTGTTGCCGAGGTCGAGCAGCGACTCGAGCGCGGCGATGAGGCGCTGGTTGTCGCGCTGGTGCAGGCCGATGGACGGCTCGTCCAGCACGTAGAGCACGCCGCGCAGACGGGAGCCGATCTGGGTGGCGAGGCGGATGCGCTGGCCTTCACCGCCGGAGAGGGTGGCCGCGTTACGGCTGAGCGAGAGATAGGAGAGCCCCACTTCGTTGAGGAACTCCAGCCGCTCGATGACCTCGCGGCGCAGGCGGTCGGCGATCAGCGCCTCGCGATCGCTGAAGGAGAGGGCGCGGGCGGCGGTGAGCGCGCGGCCGAGCGGCAGCTCGGTGAAATCCGCGATGGACAGATCGTTCACCTTGACGGCGAGCGACGCCGGACGCAGCCGCTTGCCATGACACGCGGGACAGATGGTGGCGGACATGTAGCCGAGCAGCCACTCGCGGTAGCTATCGGACTTCGACTCTTCGAGCGAGTCGCGCAGCCACTGGAAGACGCCGTGGAAGCCGGTGCGCGGAGCCTCAGCGCCGGGGCCATAAAGCAACAGTTCCTGTTGCTTTTCTGTCAGCTCCTCGAAGGGCTTCTGGATGGGGATCTTGTACTTCTGCGCAGCAAGCTTGACCAGGCGCGCCAGGTACTGCGAGCCGGAGCCCGGGCCGAGCGCGCCTTCGAGCAGGGGCTTGGACCAGTCGACGACTACCTTGGCTGCGTCGAAGTCGTAAATGCTTCCCAGACCATGACATTCGGGGCATGCCCCGTACGTGCTATTGAAGGAAAAACTGCGCGGCTCCAACTTAGGGACATCGAGTCCGCAATCCGGACACGCCATTGAGGAGGAGTAAAGCTGCTCTCCTAATGGGGTTCCGATCAGGACCAGACCATTGGCCATTTGGAGTGACTTCGCAATCGCGGCCTCCAGACGCTTCTCGACGCCGGGCTTGAGCACGACGCGATCGACGATGGCCTCAACGGTATGGTTCTTGCGCTTCTCGAGAGAGATGGGATCGGCCAGGTCACGAACCTCGCCATCCACCCGGGCCTTGAATCCCTGCTGGTCAAGCGAGTCGAGCAGATCCTTGAACTCGCCCTTGCGGCCGCGGACGACAGGCGCGTAGACGGTGAGCCGTTCACCGGCAGGGAGAGCGAGGACGCGCTCCACGATCTGCTCGGCGGACTGGCGGGAGATAGAACGGCCGCAGTTGGGGCAGTGCGGAGTGCCGACGGAGGCGTAGAGCAGGCGGAGGTAGTCGTAAATCTCCGTGATGGTGCCGACGGTGGATCGCGGGCTGCGGCTGGTGGTCTTCTGCTCGATCGAGATGGCGGGGCTGAGGCCTTCGATGGAGTCGACGTCAGGACGCTCGATCTGATCGAGGAACTGACGGGCGTAGGCGGAGAGTGTTTCGACGTAGCGGCGCTGCCCTTCAGCGTAGATGGTGTCGAAGGCGAGCGAAGATTTGCCGGAGCCGGAGAGGCCGGTGATCACGGTGAGGGTGTTGCGCGGGATCTGCACGCTGATGTCCTGCAGATTGTGCTGACGGGCACCGCGAACCGTGATGTTGGTAATAGACATGCGGGGACTCTAGGAACACGAACGCGGGTTGCCTGGGAAAAAGAACGCCGAAGTAATGGGAGTAGCGCAGAAAGGCCGCGACGTGGAGCGTCCCTCTGAGTATCTTAATCGGCAATAGAAACGAGGGTCAACGCTCCGCAAGGATGGCGCGGTTGACTCAAAGTAGAGAGAGATAAAGAGCGGGCTCAAAGCGCTCATTCATCCGTGACGACGTAGTGATGGCAGTGAACTCAAAAGAGGAACAGTGGGACTGACGACCATGGACGCGATGAACCTGTTAGGTGTTACCTGTGCTGTACTTGCTGCTCTTGCGTTTGGCGTCCTGCTCGCCTACTCCTGCTGCCAGGCGCTCTTCGCGCTGCTCCGTATGCACTCCATGCACACTCGTTCGCAGCGCTCCGTAGCGCAATCGAGGACCGTGGACGGCCAGGTGCAGGTGCACGCCTCCTAAGCCCGCATCGTTGCTGAGCTCGCAGCCTATCTGGACGCGCGTTCTCCCTGCACATCTCGCGCAGAACAATTCCTTCCTACAGCAGCGCTATGGGAATGTTGCCGCCGCTACTGCGGTTGGACGTTCTGGTTCTGTATCTGCAACTGCTGCTGGATCAACTCCTGCGGGGTGCGGCCGCCAGGAGGCGGCTGGGGCGCTCCCGGTGGGGGTTCCGCGGGCATGATCGACGGCGGCGATGGAGCTTCCTGGAAGTCCTGCGGATCCTGATCGTCGGGGTTGTCGGATTCGCCGTTCTGGTTGGGCTGCTGAGGATTGGGGTTCGGCGCCGCACCGGAGGCACCCTCGCCAGAGGCTCGCCGGCTGAGCAGCAGCTCGCGAGGCGCGCCGTTGGGCAGGCTCCCCACCATCATCATGTTGTAGCCCGTTCCGTCCAGCAGCGCGGTGAGCACTTCGCGGGGAGCGCCCGGGCCGAAGCTGCCAAAGACGCGCTCATCTCCGCTCATGCCATCCAACTGCATCCCGGTCTGGGACGAGACCTGGCGCAGGATCTGCGACAGGCTAGAGTTATCTGCCTTCACCATCAACTGGTTCTTGCCCGCAGTGACAACAGGCGGTGTTGCCGCCTCCTGAAACCTGCTTGGGGCGACGGTGGGCGCGAGCGTTGGTGCAGGTTCGACCGGCTTAGCGGCGGACTTCTTGTGGTGCTTCACCGGTGCGGCGGGCGCGGCTGCGGGGGGTGGCTGATTTCCCAGCGGCGCAGCGGTCTGAGCGGCCAGTGGCAGCGCACATGCCAAAGCCAACAAGACACCACCGTATGAAAACCGGCTTCCCGCCATTCTGCCGAACATTCTGCCGAACATCGCGACTTCCTCCGACACTTCATAGACTACACAGAGCCTGCTAATGCTTGCAGACCATGTTCTTTCTGCGAAGGCCAGGAAGATACCGCTATGTACCATGGTACATTAATACCAATGAATGAGCGGGAGCGAAGCGCCGGCAGCATCGTGGTGGAGCGCATTCAGACCGGCGTGCGGCTGGAGAAACGCATGCTCAAGGTGCTGAAGGCGGTGGCGGAGCAGAAGGACATGAGCCTGGGTGATCTGCTGGAGGGCATCGTGCTCCACGCCTTCGAGGGCAAGGCTCCGTTCTCGCCGCAGACGCTCAAGGACATCGAGCAGTTTCGCAGCCTCTATGGCCTGGCGCTGCGGGCGACGGACAGCCATCTACTCCGGGAGCGGGAGTGAAGGAGTCAGCAGCGATGAGAACCGCAATCCACACCTTGGTCGTGAACGTCGCGCTTCCACTCGGGGTGGTAGCGGTCTCGCTCGCCGCGAAAGCGCAGACGCCGGCTGTAGCGGACCGGGTCGCTCATGTGAGCAACAGCTTCTCCTTCACTGTGCCCGCTTCCCTGCATGATGCCGCGCCTCTGTTCGGTCCGGAGGGAGAGCGTTCCTGGGCGGGCACGGAGTGGAACCCGCAATTCCTCTTTCCGCTGCCGGGCAAGGACGTTGAGGGCGCAGTCTTCTTGGTGCCGCATGGCGACCATCGCAGCGTGTGGGTGAACACACGGTTCGACCTGGAGGCGGGACGCATGCAGTATGTCGTGGTGCTGCCGGACCTGCTGGTCAGCACGATCGACGTGGTTCTGCATGTGATCGACGCCACGCACACGCGAGTGGACGTGAGCTACATTCGTACTGCCCTGCGGCCGGAGGCGAACGAGCATGTCGTCGCGATGGGGCGGCACGATCGCGAGCAAGGGCCCGATTGGGAGCGGTCGATCAAGACGCATCTGGCCACGCAGCGCGGGGTCCCGCGCTAGCGACCGAATTCCTCTTTTTGCGCCCGAGCGCGCGGATGTGGTGAAGTAGGGCGTGCTACGACGGGTGACTGGATCATGAAGTTTT
>JAOAPJ010000174.1 GCA_025462805.1 Acidobacteriaceae bacterium | reverse complement strand
GTGAGATGAGTCTTTCCCGCCCCGAGTGGGCCTGTGGCGCAGCTGGGAGCGCGCTTCCATGGCATGGAAGAGGTCGTCGGTTCGATCCCGACCAGGTCCACCAATCACGTCGCACAACTAGCGAACCTCAAGCGACCCCGCCGGCGAATCGGTGCGCCTACGCGCTAACGAGAGCCCCGGCATTCGACAAGCCCAAGCTTCTTCATCTCTGGCCGCCACCTGCACAGCCCGCTGACCCGTGTGTGAGGCCTTGCCTCCTCAACACCGCAGCTCACTGACCGCTGGATCCGGCAGGCATACCCCGGGGCAGTCGACAGATCGACAGCCATCGAGTGCGTGTTTGCGCCCGTACTCGTTCCATCATGAACGCAATTTGGAGCTTCAGGATCCTTGTCGCGAGCCGGTTCCCTCGGACCACGTCATCATGAGCTCTCATGCGCATCGTCCTCGACATGTAGCAATGGATGATACGAATATTCTGCGATGTCGCTCTGCGAAAGCATAGGAACCCAGATGGATGATTCCTGCTCAGCAGAAGAGAGCCAGCCTGTTCTTTGTCGATGCAGAAACGTCACCTTCGCTGATCGTTAATAAGCTGAGGCAAAGGATTGTCTTGACGATTGCGCTATCGACTCGCCTCCCCGAAGGCATCACGGCCTACATTTGTTTCACTCGCCATCCGTAAAGCCTTACTCCTGCTGCTTCCGCCCCTTTGTTCGTGTGCCGTTGAACTAAGTAGAAGAAGATCAGCAATGCTGTGAGGCAAGTTATTGAGGGTAATGATGACAGCCTCGCCCGTGTGGAATTACGCACCCTCAGCGCGAAATTGCACGATGACAAAATATTCACGCTGGTTGCCCGGAAAAAGATCAAATCAACAGGCAACTCCCACCATGGAGTGGTAGGTTGGTCGAGTGCCACGGACGGATGTGGCTGCCCTTCGATCCCAGAAATGCACGGATTCTCGATCGACATCCTTCGGCCTGCGTCCTCAGGCGCACTCATTCGTAACTCCCCTTTAGGAATATTCATGTCGCTGTTGAATAGAAGTCATGGACATGTGGGCCTGGTTCCCGCGCGCTCTCTTTTTTCGTTCTCCGGTCTGAAAGTTCTGGGCGTCGCCCTCGCCGGCTTGATGGTCTCCTCTGCAGCGCTGGCGTCGAACATCACGGTCGCGAGCCCGGTGAATGGCACCAGCGTGACGTCGCCCGTGTGGATCCGGGCTCACAACGTCGGGTGCAATGGACTTGCGCCCACCGCCTTCGGCTATTCGATCGACAACGCCGCTGGCCTCACGACCGGCGTCACACCGTTCGACGTCGATGTCACCAACAGCAGCATCCCTGGGGGAACCCACACTGTCCATTTCAAGGCATGGACCAGCGCCGGTGTCTGTCCCGTCGTCAGCACCACCTTCGTCGTGGGCGGCACCGCATCTCCCGGCACATCCTCCTCCGGTACGTCGTCTTCTTCTTCCGGCGCCTCCACGTCCGGCGCACCTGCGAATGCGCTTGCCTCTGCGGACCTGGACGGTGCGGGCAACTGGAACGCGATTCACGATGGCGGCACGCCGGGCTCCTCCAGAGGCTCTACCGTCTACCCGGCGAGCACGCCGCTGTATGACGATGCGCGCGAGTTCTACATGACCTACTCCGCCAAGGGTGGGGAGCGCTGGAGTCTCGCCTTCGGCAAGGACGCCAACGCGACGCACTTCATCCTGGACACCTACGTGTATCTCACCGATCCATCGCAGGTGCAGAACCTGGAACTGGATATGAACCAGGTAATGCCGAACGGCCAGACCGTGATCCTGGGAACCCAGTGCTCCAGTATCAGTGGAAGCTGGGAGTCGGCCTACACGGCGGGCAGCTTGGATCACTGGCTCGGCTCCAACATCCGTTGCGATCCGCGGACCTGGGCGCCCAATCAGTGGCATCACATCCAGATCGCAATGCATCGCGACGCCAACGGCGTTGTCACTCATGACTGGGTGAACCTCGATGGCTCGCACCAGGTGTTCAGCGGTGCCACGCGTGGAGCAGCGCAGAGCCTTGGCTGGGCCTCCGGCACTCTTCTGGTGAACTATCAGATCGAAGGCAACAATGCGGGCAGTGGATCGGTCACATCCTTCATTCATAAGATGACGGTGATTCGCTGGTAAGCGGCACTACGACTCCCTGCATTGCAGTGGATGATACCCGGATAGGTTGCCTCCATAAGGTTGCCTAAGTCGGGTTGCTTGAATAAGAGAGGCGCAGCACATTTTGCTGCGCCTCTCTTGCGTTTGGTTCTGGTAATTGCGAACAAGGCCGCCGTTTAGGCCACCACTTACGCTAGGCGGCATCCGAATGGGGATGACGCGACCTTGTTTTCTAATGATCGATCGCGAATATCCGGCGAGCATCTCAACTCGCAAGCTGGTGGTGGAATCCGCCAAGTTCAATGTGATTACCGCGTATAGCCCTGCAGAGGCAGTAGCCACGCTGCGCCGCTTCGCCGATGTGGATGGTGTCGTTCTCGACGCAGAAGCCGATGGTGTCTCGTGCGAGGAATTGATTCAGCAGTTGTATCAAGTGCGTGAGGATGTTCCCGTGGTGGCGGTTGCCCCCGGCGGGCATGTCCACTGCCCGAGTGCCCGATACAGCGTGGACAGCCACGACCCGAAGCGGCTGATCGAAACCCTGCAGCGCCTCTGCCCCAAGGGAACGCAGGAGGTCAGCAACAAGGATCAAGCCCTGCGCACAGAGGAAGAACAGTGGACGCGCGGAAAGAGGCGACGAAGCGAGGTTTCCTGATTCGCCTCGCCAGCTCCATCACATCTCTATCCCGTTATCTCTCCTACGTTATCTCTGCTCTATCCCGTCATTCGCCGGCTCGAGCGCTTAGCGCAAACCGAGTGGGTGATTGTACAGATAGAGCAGGACTCCAATCAGCGCGATAACTGCGCCAGCCAAAGTGATCAGGACGAACTTTCCCACCCTGCTGGGCGACTTCTCTGCGCCGGTGGCTTCGTCCCTGGGGTCTTTCCGGATCGCCATCTTTCATCCCCGGTGCTCGCCTTGGCGCGGAGTTTCCGCGCGTGCCGGTTCGCTGCCTCTGCTGGGTGAGAGGCGAAGGCTTATGACCCTGTTGCATGCTGGCCGCGAAATCGCTTTGCTGCAGCAACTCCCTGCCGTTTCATGCTCTGCAGTCGCTGCTACGTATTCAGTCCGGAGCGGCGCACCCACTGCTGGTCCTGCTTTTCGAGATAGACCCATTGCCCGTTCGCACACAGGTTGGTACAGAAGTTGCTCATGTAGACCAGCGCGGCGTTCTGCGCGCCGTTGAAGTACACCTCGCTGAAGTAGGTGATGCCGGGAAAGCCGGCCCACTTGTCCTTCAACTGCGATCCGGGGTCGATACCCGCCAGCGTCTCCCG
>JAOAPJ010000171.1 GCA_025462805.1 Acidobacteriaceae bacterium | reverse complement strand
GAGTCGTCGTATCGGCGTCGTAGTACGCGTGCCTGACTCGCGCGCCCGCAAGCCAGCGGCACGCCTCCGCTAATGCCGGGCCCTTGGCGATGCGCACCTCTGCAGCCTTCACCTCGGCGGCCGCCTGTGCCGTGTACCGGCCATCGCTGACCAGCAATGCCTGCTTGGCAGTGATGGCAAGGGCAGCATTTGAGCCGCTGAAGCCACAGAGGTAGCGCACGTCTGGCAGATGGGTGACCAGCAAGGCGGAGATCCTGCGCTTCGCCATTGTGGCGCGCAGGTGGCGCATGCGCCCTGCGTGATTCCCTGCGGCCGGTCCGGTTGCCTTAGACGCAGAGCGTTTCATCGAGGGGTCTCGGAGTATGGGGGAGGAAGAGGGAGTGCGACTGCATGCTTCTACACTATTGCCAGCCGCTACTGCCGGCTGCGGTTGCGTTCCGGCGTCACTGCGCAGCGCTCTTGCGCTTCGCGGGCCGCACACTCTGCACTGGCTTGCCTTTGGGGCGGCCCGGCTTCTCCTCCGTAGCTTTGGCCGCTGGCATGCCGCCGCCGGAGCTCTGCTGGTCCATCCAGTCGTTCAGGCGGGAGCGCTTGAAGCGCCACCGGTTGCCCAGTTTGAAGGCGGGGACAAAGCCCTCCGACGCGTACTTATAGAGCGTGTCCGCACTGATGCCCAGATAATCCGCCGCCTGGCGGATGTCCATCACCTCGCGTGGTTCTGCTGCTGCCGTCTGTGCCTTCATCGGGGTTCGCTTCCTCTCAGGAACTACCTCCCGGGCAAGCACTCCCGTTCAGCCGCACGGGCACCCGGCGTCTTGTATATACCCTGTTTCGTCTTGGGTCTTCAAGGAAAGATTCCGGGCTCTCCCTGAAGGATGGTGCTGTTTCAGGTTCTTTTGGGTGAAGGTGGAGATTTACAAGGATTCTTGGTTTCAGATTGGCTCTCGATCGGAGGCTCCCGCGAGGGCTTCGCGCGTGCATCGGCCACAGGCGATAACGCCGAAGTGTCACCCAGCATCTCCCGCCCGAGGAGGCACAGCGAGAGCGCTCCGGGTTGAGTTCGTATGTAGTTTGTTCGTGCCAACAAGGTAACGACGGTATGGTTTGTCGCCGTGCCATGGTACTTCTGACAAGCTTGATAGCTCTATTAGAATGAGTTACTTAATTGCGCCTGAGTTGGATGCTCTTTTAGTTATCATGACGGCGGTAGTGAGTTAGGAGGTGACTCTCGATACCCGTCGATACGAGTGACGGCATCTCCTTCGCTCCCAGAGATCGCCGTTCAGGAGTTTTGATCCCCCATGAAGAAGCACATCCTGCTCCCCCTCCCCCTTGCAGTGGGCCTGCTCGCTGCTCCGTGCTGGGCAACCAGCTCGGTTTCGCTCTCAAGCAGCTCACTTAGCTTCAATGGGTCCAGCGGCAACGTGTCATCGCAGCCACTGAGAATCACGGCGGTGGGCGGACCGGTCACCATCAACTGGTTGTATTACTCGAGCAATGTCTTCTCCGGATCTGTCGCATTGCCGGTGACATTGGCGCGAGGCCAGAGCCTTACTGTCACCGTTAGCGCGAAGCCAGAGGCCACCTTGAGCCGCGCCGGCCTCTCGATGGGAACAAGCGTCGGCAGGCAGTTGGTTTACTTAACAGAGACAGCGACCTCACCGGCCGTTTCTCACTCTGTCGCTCTGAGTTGGCACGCGCCAGCGACCTCGCCCATCACTATTGATTCGTATGATGTGGTGCGCGCCCCGGCAGGGTCGAGCTCCTACGCCAGACTGGCCACGACCACCGCTGCGAGCACCGTCTGGAATGACACATCGGTCAAGGCTGGTGCGAGCTATACGTATGAAATCCTCGCCCACGGCGCCGATGGTCAAACAAGTAAGCCGTCGAACGCGATTACCGTGCGTATCCCTTAGGTTCCTTGCCGCAAACAGAACGAGCGCACCTTTCAAGGTGCGCTCGTTCTACGTTCTAACGCGAGCTTTTAGTCATCCCGCCGATGCAGGGTCGGACGATCGTCGTCCGTGGTCGTCTGGCCGTTCTGACCATTTTGACCATTGTTGGCACGGCGCAGCGATGGTTTCTTGGAATCCTGGCCCTCCCGCAGTTTGCGCTTGTTCTCAATACGTGCCAGCCGCGCCTTCACATCGTCGAACTCTGACGTGGTGATGATGTACTCATCCTTCGGCGGCAGCAGGTGCGCGATCTCGTTCTGGGTGGCCTCGATCCGGTCCGGTGTCTGCGGGTGGTCGGAGAAGGCCTTGGCCACCATGCCGGGCTTCGTCTTTTGGAGGTTCTGGATCTTCTCAAAGAAAGCCGCGAACGCCTGCGGATCGTAGCCGGCGCGATACATGTACTGCACGCCCAGGAAGTCTGCCTGCCGCTCGAAGTCGCGGGAGAACTGCAGGAACGTAATCGGAACAGCGAGGCCCGATGCCTCGTACAGTCCATAGCCGAGGCCCCCGCCGATGAAGATCAACGGGATGGTCCCGAACTGCGCGTAATTCAATCGCGTCTGCTCGCGCATGGCGTGATGCGCCGCGACATGCGAAATCTCGTGCGCCATCACACCGGCCAGTTCGGCCTCGTTGTCGGCTGCCAGGATGAGGCCGCTGTTCACGTAAAAGAAGCCGCCCGGCAGAGCCATGGCGTTGATCTCATCCGTATCGATCACCTTGATCGTGAACGGCACCTTGGCATCGGAGTTCTTCACGAGGTTCTGACCGATGCGATTCACGTACTCGTTCACCACCGGATCGTTGATGAACTTGACGCTCTTCTCGATCTGCATCGAGACGCCTTTGCCCTCTTTGATCTCGGTCTCAGTGGAGTACCAGTTGCCCAGCCCGCGTCCGCCGATGTCGCGTGTCCCCGCTGCGTT
>JAOAPJ010000118.1 GCA_025462805.1 Acidobacteriaceae bacterium | reverse complement strand
TAGGAGAGCTTCGCGTGATCGGCGAGGTACAGGAACTCGGCGATGGTGAGGGCGTAGAACTCGAGCGCGTCGCCGTAGCGGGCGCGAATGGCGGAGAAGAGATCGCAGTAGTAGTCGAGCGGCAGGTGGGGGTTGAAGCCGCCGTTGAAGGCGGCCAGGTCACCGCCGAGGGCGAGCAGCTCATCCAGCTTGGCGAAGACCGTCTCCTGCCGGAGGACATAGCCGCCCTCTTGCCCGGGGAGCTTGTAGAAGGCGCAGTAGTCGCATTGCGCGACGCAGACGTTGGTGTAGTTGATGATGCGCATCACCATGTACGTGGCGCGGTCCGCGGGATGGAAGCGGGCACGGACGATGGAAGCGAGCTGGCGCAGCTCGTCATCTGTGGCGTGGCGCCATAGATGATGCGCATCGTCCGGAGTGATGCGCTCTCGGGAGCGAACCTTCTCGGCGATCGCGTCGGTCAGGTGCCTGTCTCGAGCGGGCTTGGCGAGCGTGGCCACCCGTTCATTGTATGGGTAGCGTTGGGAGCTTTCGCTTCAGCTATCGGGGAGCCATGCGTGCCACAAACAGATCGTGACACAGGGAGATCAGGAGTTCCCGGCTCCTGTGGCTGGAGCCGGTGGCGCAGTGGGTAGCTGGCGCAGCTTCTCCAGGTCATTCGGCAATTGCTTCCACTGCTTCTTCTTCAGCAGCAGCCCCCCCTGCATGGCGTGAGCGAAGTAGTGCTGCAGATCCCGCCGGATCGCTGGGTCGATTGGTTGTAGTGAGGACTTCTGATCCGTTGCCGGCGAGGCGCCCGGTGCTGAAGCAGCCATTGCAGATGGCCGGGTATTGCTGTTTGGCTCCGGCTGGCCACTCGGAGCGGGGGTGGACGCTGAGGGCGGGTTCGGGGCTGCATGGGGTTTCACCACCAGGGCGAGGTACCGCGCATAGGTCTGGTCGGCCAGGGCGTACTCCGCCGGCGCGGTGGGCTCGCCGGTGTCGAGATCGACGGGAGGAAGCTTCAGCGTCGGCTGATCCCGGGGTTGTGTTGCGAGCTCGTCGAGCTCGTGCTGATACCGATCGACGACGTGGTCCATTCCAGTGAGAAAGGCCTTCTGCGCCTCTGCACTTGGAACGCGCAGCGACAGGTCCTTCAACGGCCCGACTTTAGGAATCATGCGCAGCATGAAGGCGAGCACCTTGGTTCCGAAGCCCGGGCGCTGGTAGCTCTTGCCCCAGCTCTTTTCGTAATCCGCCTTGTTCATGCGGTAGATCAGCTTCTTCGGCACGAAGGTCGGCTCGGCCTGCTCCATCTTCTTGCCGTAATCGCTGACCGCGACCTGCGTCATTCGGGGCAGCAAGATGCTGACCGTCTTGCGGTAGGTGCCGATGGCCATGTCTTCCTTGGTCAGCACCTGTTTCAGCGGCACATCATAGGTGTCCTGGAAGGCGCGCTCAAGGACCGGCTTGGCCACTTGGAAGCCGATGAAGTCGTGGTAGGCCTCCGGCGCGTAGCGCTGCTGGGTTACCTCAAGGACGTCGAAGCCGAACTCCGTTTGCAGATGGGCACGCGGGTCTTCGGCATAGAGGACGCGATCCCCATAGCGCGCGCGCAACTTGGGGTACTCGGAAGCGGTGGCCCGATTCACTGCCGGGTGGCCGAGCGTATCCGAGGTGTAGTGGGCCAGCGCGCCCAGGGCGAACGCATACTCGTTCGGGTTCTGCGCCTCCCGGATGAGATTCGAGACGAAGTCGCCGGTTCGGACGTAATGCAGCATGTCCGAGAGCAGCTTGTTGCCGAAGGGGTAGTAGCCGAGGTCCTGAATGATGGCTCCCCCGTATGCGTAGGCATGCGCCTCCTTGATCTGGTCCGGCGTGATCTCGGGATAGCGCCGCTGGAGCAGGGGCACGATGTGCTGCTTCCAGGCAAGGTCCACCACCTGTTCATGGGAGAGCACCGAGTAGGCCTGCGCAGGTTGCGGCGGAACGACCAGTAGCACGATCAGGGCGAAGGCCACGAGGCCACGACTGAGGTTCAGGGCTTTGGGCATGTTCGGATGACTACGATGCACAGAAAGGCTTCCTCGACCAGTTGTTTCTACAGCCTGAACGTACGCCGCTTCCTTTCGGCGGCCAACCGGCGGGACGGGACGCCGCCATAAACTGCTTGGGAGGGCTCGCGGCAACATTTATGCTGAGAGCTAAGCGCCCACGTTGCCGCTCCCCAACTACATTCCAGAGGAGATCGATGTCAAACGAACAGCGGAATTTTCTTTCCCTTCCCTATGAAGAACTTGAAGACCGGAACCTGAAGGCGAAGGAGGAGCGGCGCAACCGGGTGGCTGCCACCAAGATCCGCGAAGACCGGCTGAAGTACCTGACCGACGAGAAGCGTATCAAGGCCGTGACCGTCCTATTCAGCGATCTGGAAGGCCGGCTGCACATGCTGGATTATGACAAGAAGTTCCTAGTGAAGAGCTGGGACAATCTGACGTTTGACGGCTCCTCCATCCGCGGCTTTACCGCGCAGCGCGAGAGCGATCTGCGCCTGGCGCTGGATTGGGCTGCGTTCTATTGGGTGCCGGAGGATTACTTTGGCAGCGGCAAGGTAGTTGTCTTCGCAGAGGTAATCGATAAGGGCGGCGCACCTTACTCCGCCGATGTGCGCGGCCTGCTGAAGACCTTTGCCCAGGAGAAGTTCGACAAGGAAGGCTATACCCTCAACGCGGCTAACGAGATCGAAGGATTCCTCTTCGAGGGCGTGGATGCGGAGCGGGCCTTTTACCAGAAGCAGCGCTTCGACTACGTGAATACCGGAGGCTACTACCACTCGCTGCCGGGCGACCCGCTACGCACCTTTATCGATACGGCGGCGGAGGTGCAGCGCGCGCTGGGGTTTGAAAACGAGAAGGACCACCCCGAGGTGGCGCCCTCTCAGTTCGAGATCAACTACAGCTACGGCGAGGTGGTGGCCGCCGCGGACCAGATCCAGCTCTACAAGCTGATCTGCCGTCAGGTCGCCACCAAAATGGGGTTCACGGCAAGCTTCCTGCCCAAGCCGGTGGTGGGTGTGAACGGCAGCGGCATGCACACGAACCTTTCCATCAGCAAGGGTGGCAAGAACCTGATGTGGGATCCCC
>JAOAPJ010000022.1 GCA_025462805.1 Acidobacteriaceae bacterium | reverse complement strand
GCATCATTTATCGCGAGGCGCAGAAGGACTACAACCAGGTGCGCTGGGCGACCAACGAGGTGAGTGCGAAGTCGTTGAACACCGTGCAGGCGCACGTGAATACGCGCGTGCCGGTCGGCGGCGTGCCGCTGCTGGTGGTGAACCCGTTGGGCTGGGACAGCTCCGGGCTGGCCGAGGCCGAGGTGGAGATGCCTGCGGATGCAGGTGGAACCATCTCCATTCTGGATGAGAAGGGCCGGGTGCTGCCTTCTCAGGTGGTCGAGAGCAAGCCGAAGACAAATCAGTTTCGCGTGCTCTTCCGTGCGCAGGATGTGCCGTCACTTGGCTATGCAGTGCTGCATGCGGTGGCCGGCAAGCGGCCGTTCGTCTCGGACCTGAAAGCGAGCGGGCTGACGATCGAGAACGCGGCGCTGCGCATTACGGTGGATCAGCAGTCCGGCTGCATCACCTCGCTCTATGACAAGAAAGCGAGCTTCGAAACGCTGGCGTCGGGCGGCTGCGGCAATCAACTGCAGGCATTCAAGGACACGCCCAAGGAGTACGACGCGTGGAACATCGATCCGGGAACGCTGGACCAGCCGCCGACCCTGCTGGATAAAGCCGAATCGGTGACGCTGGTGGAGCAGGGTCCGCTGCGTGCAACCATCCGGGTGACGCGGACATGGCAGAGCTCGAGGTTCGTACAGGACATCACGCTCTACACCGGCTCCGACCATGCGGTGGTGACGAACGACATCGACTGGCACGAGACGCACGTGCTGCTGAAGGCGGCATTCCCGCTGGCTGCTTCGGGACCGTTTGCGACTTATGAGATTCCTTACGGGACGATCGAGCGGCCCACGACGCGCAACAACAGCGTGGAGAAGGCGAAGTTCGAAGTACCGGCGATGCGCTGGGCGGATCTGGGCGATGGGAAGCACGGCATGAGCCTGATCAACGAGTCGAAGTATGGCTACGACGCAGCCGGCAACGTGCTGCGGCTCAGCCTGCTGCGCTCGCCGACGTGGCCGGATCCGGACGCCGACCGGGAGCACCACCACTTCCGCTATGCGCTCTACCCGCACAGCGGCGACTGGAAGCAGGCCTTGTCGGTCCGTCACGGTTACGAGTTCAACTACCGTCTGAAGGCGACGCAGGTGGAGGCGCACGCGGGCGAGCTGCCGCAGCGGCACTCCTTTGCCGGGATCGCGGACACCAATGTGGTGCTGACCGCGATGAAGCGTGCGGAGGATGGCAAGGGGCTGGTGCTGCGCTTCTATGAATGGGCAGGCAAGGGCGGCAACGTGTCCGTGACGGTGCCTCCGGGCGCGACCTCGGCCACGGTGGCGAACCTGATGGAGAAGCCGGAGGGTGCGGCGCTCAGTGTAGCGGGCGACAAGGTCACAGTGCCGGTGACTCCGTTCCAGATCCAGACAGTTCGGCTGGACTACGCGCCCGCGAAGGAGTCTGCTTCGCCGCAACGTTAGCCGGATCAGTAGGGCGGAAAGGAAGGGGCGTGGCCTGGGCCGCGCCCCTTTCGTATGTCCAGATTGCGGTTCGAGATTAGGCGTTCGGGCTGCGCGATAAACTGTGAAGTTGCGTGTGCTGAGCAGTCGCCATCCATCAACAATGGATCAGGGAGATACATGAAGGCATTGGCGAAGAGCCGTCGGGAGCGCGGCCTGTGGCTGGAGGATGTACCGGAGCCGGAGTACGGCATTAACGATGTGCTGATTCGCGTGCGCTACACCGGCATCTGCGGGACGGACGTGCATATCTATGACTGGGACGAGTGGGCGCAGAAGACAATTCCCGTGCCGATGGTGATTGGCCACGAGTTTGTCGGCGAGATAGTGGAAGTGGGATCGAATGTCAGCGACTTCCATCCCGGCGACATCGTCAGCGGGGAGGGCCACGTCACCTGCGGGCGATGCCGCAACTGTCTTGCCGGCCGCCGACACCTGTGTGCGTTTACCTCGGGCGTGGGTGTGAACCGCCCGGGCGCGTTCGCCGAATTTGTGACGCTGCCCATGAGCAACATCTGGCGGCACGAGCCCACGGTGAACCAGGAGGTCGCGGCGATCTTCGATCCGTTCGGCAACGCGGTGCATACCGCGCTGTCCTTCCCGGTGCTGGGCGAGGATGTGCTGATCACGGGCGCAGGGCCTATTGGCATCATGTGCATTCCGGTGGTGAAGCGGGCCGGGGCGCGGCACGTAGTGATCACAGACTTGAACCCGTACCGGCTGGAGCTGGCGCGGAAGATGGGCGCAACGCTCGCGGTAAATCCGACGGAGACGTCGCTGCGCGACGTGCAGCAGCAGCTTGCGATGCAGGAAGGGTTCGACGTGGGGCTTGAGATGTCCGGCAATGGCGCGGCCTTCCGCGACATGATCGACAACATGTCGCACGGTGGAAAGATCGCGGTGCTCGGCATACCGGCGAAGGAAGTAGCGTTGGACTGGTCGAAGGTGATCTTCAACATGATCACCATCAAAGGCATCTACGGCCGCGAGATGTATGAGACCTGGTACAAGATGTCGGTGATGATCCATTCGGGTCTGGACATCTCACCCGTGATCACCCACCGCTTCAGCTATACGGAGTTTGAGCAGGGTTTCGCGGCAATGCGCTCCGGGCAGACGGGCAAAGTGGTGCTGGACTGGACCAGTCTGCGCGGGTGACGGGGAACCGGAGCGCGCGGTAATCCGTATTAGTGAGCATGGGATAAGGCTATGCGCGACGATACATCTGTAGCAGAGGGATTGACGCCGCTAGACACAGGGCTCCACCAGCCGATGCGATCGCACATCTTCTTCGGTCCGGATGGACTGCGCGCGGGTTGGCGCGCGCTGCTTTTCGTGGTCATCGTCGTGACCTTTGGTGAGCTGGCGAATCTCACGCTGCAATTCCTGCTGCACGTCCCTCCATTTGATGGAAAGCAGCCTCTCTCTCCCTGGGTTGGGATGCTGTCAGAGGGAGCGAACGCCATCCTTGTCCTCACTGCCACCTGGATCATGGCGCGCATCGAAGGACGCAGCTTACTGGTCTATGGGTATGCGGGCCGCGCTCGCCTCGCGCGCTTCCTGTGGGGCGGCGTGTGGGGATTCGTCGCGCTATCGTCGCTGGTGGCTGTGCTGTGGAAGTCGAACTATCTGGCGTTCGGCGGCAGGCTGCTGCATGGGGCGGCGGCCTGGGAGTATGGGCTGGCGTGGCTGCTGATGTTCCTGCTGGCCGGCATCTTTGAAGAGTCGCTGCTGCGCGGGTACCTGCAGTACACGCTGACGCGGGGGCTGGGCTTCTGGTGGGGAGCGCTGCTGATGTCGATCCTGTTTGGCGCGATTCACGGCACCAACAAAGGAGAATCGCCCATCGGGTTATTCTCGGCCGCCGCGGTGGGGCTCGTCTTCTGCCTCAGCCTTTGGTACACCGGCTCGCTGTGGTGGGCCATTGGTTTCCACGCGACCTGGGATTGGGCGCAGAGTTTCTTCTACGGCACCCCGGACAGCGGCATGGTGACGCGAGGACACCTGCTGGCCGAGCACCCGGTCGGTCCGCTCTTGTGGAGCGGGGGACCGACTGGGCCGGAGGGCAGCCTCTACATCCTGCCGCTGCTGCTGATCATGGCAGCAGCGATGTGGCTGTGGTGGGGCCGGCGCGGGGCTCCAGCCCGACGCAACCCCTATATCGAAGACCAGCCAAGCTAACGGCTGATGTGTGTGCTGCCACAGGTGCGCGTGGTTCGCTTGCCTGCCGTCCTGCGCCATCTGCTTCTTGCGTGCAGCCTCGCGTTTCGCTTCTTCTGCGCCGTTGCGGCTGGCCGCTTGCTTGCGGCAACTCCCTTCCTCGTGTTCGCCCTTGCCTGGGACCGGCTCGTAGCCGGGCCAGCATCGCGAGCTGTTCGCGTACGCCTTGCCGCTGCTCTTCGTCTTTGTGCCTGCCCTGTTGCGATTGTCTTATTTGTGTTTAGTTTTGTTGCCATAGGGGCATGACAGCGGGCTTTGTAGCACACCGTTGCATTGAGGGGGCGCGGCCGCAGAGTTTGCTTGATGTTGTCAAAGCCTTCTGCCTCATAGGTTTTGCCTTGATTGACGCGCGCGCCGCGAAGCAGGCACGCAGGCGGCCATGAAACTTAGGGGATCGTGCTGCGTCCAACCATCACCTATGCTGGAGCAAATGGAGTCTTCTGTCCTGACCGCGGCTGCGGCCAGTTCGGCCTACGCGGAGTCTGTCAACCCCGAGTGGGTGCGGCTGCTGGAGCTGCTCGAGATGAATGTGCGGTACACGCGCTGCGAGGGCACCGAGCTGACGACGGAAGACGGACGCGTCATTCTGGATTTCCTCTCCGGCTACTGCGTGCACAACACCGGGCACAATCACCCGCGCATTCTGGAGGCGCTCCGGGCGGAGCTGGACCGCCGCGGGCCGGCGATGCTGCAGAGCCATGTCGCCGAGACGGCGGGCGAGCTGGCCCAGGCGCTGCTGTCCCGGGCGGGCGGCAAGCTGAGCAAGGTCTTCTTCTGCAGCAGCGGCAGCGAGGGCGTGGAGTCGGTCATCAAATTTGCGCGGGCGCGCACCGGCCGGCAGGGAATCATCTATGCGAAGGGCGCCTTTCATGGGCTGACCTGCGGCGCGCTGTCGCTGATGGGCAGCGACTTCTGGCGGGAGCGCTTCGGCCCGATGCTGGCCTCTACCTTCGAGGTGCCGTTCGGTGACGCAGCGGCCATCGAGCAGGTGATTCGCCGCGAGAAAATTGCCGCAGTGGTGCTCGAACCGATTCAGGGTGAGGCGGGAATGGTGTCGCCCCCGGCCGGGTACCTGAAGGCGGTCGAGGAGATCTGCCGCCGCCACGGCGTCATGTTCGCGCTGGACGAGGTGCAGACTGGCATGGGCCGCACCGGCCGCTTTCTCGCCATGCAGCACTACGGCGTCTCGCCGGACATGGTGGTGATGGCCAAGGCGCTCAGCGGCGGGCTGATTCCGTGTGCCGCCGTGCTGATGACCGAGGAGATCTACGAAGCGGTGTATGGATCGCTAAAGCGCGCGATCGTTCACACGTCCACTTATAGCGAGAACGGCCTCGCGATGCGGGCAGGACTGGCGACACTGGCTGTGCTCGATGAGGAAGGGCTGGTGGAGCGCTCGCAAACCGTGGGCGAGGACTTTCGCAGCAGGCTGAACGAAGCGCTGGGCGAGTATGAGATGGTACGCGAGGTGCGCGGTGCCGGCCTCATGAACGGAATCGTCTTTCAGCCACCGCAGCAGTTGCGTCTGCGCCTCTCGTTCGAAGCATGCAAAGCCATCCATCCGGGCATGTTTGGCCAGATGGTGGTGCGCCGGCTGTTCATCGAGCATGGGATTCTGTCGCAGATCTGCGGCAATAACTTCATGGTATTGAAAGTGGCGCCGCCGCTTGTCGTGACAGAGGCGCAGATCGAGCGCTACCTTGGTGCGATCCGGGCGACGGTCGACGCGTTGCACGTGTCCTCGGGCTTCTGGTCGGATGCCATGCGCATCGGCTCGCGGGCCGTGCGGCTCTGAGAGGAGCGATGAGCGTATCTCACAGTTCGGCGGTGATGCACGGGCGCTCGTACGACATGGACGTCTGCGTGGCCGGCGGCGGACCGGCCGGGCTGGCAACGGCGATTGCGTGCGCGCAGCGCGGACTCTCGGTCACGGTGGTCGATGCGGCACGTCCGCCGCTCGACAAGGCATGCGGCGAGGGGCTGATGCCGAACGCGCTCAAGGCACTCGCTGACCTGGGCGTGACGGTCGATTCGGCAGAGGCGGCGCCCTTCGCCGGCATTCGGTTCATCGGTTCGGACAAGCGTGCACAGGCGTGCTTCACCAGCGGGACGGGCTGCGGGATCCGGCGCACGGTGATGCATGATCTGCTGCGGGTTCGTGCAGAGGAGCTTGGCGTGCAGATGGACTGGGGCACGCGCATCACTGGTCTCGACGGCGACGTGCTGGCGCTCGATGCCCGGCGCATTCGCGCCCGGTGGATTGTGGGCGCGGACGGGCTGCAGTCGCGCATCCGGCATTGGGCCGGCCTGGATCGCGGGCGCGTGCTGAGCCGCCGCATCGGGCTGCGCCGTCACTATGGCGTTGCGCCGTGGAGCCGGTTTGTGGAGATCTACTGGGGCAATCATGCGCAGGCATACGTGACGCCGGTTGGCTCCGAACAGGTCTGCGTTGTCATCTCCCTCTCGAAGAAAAGGCAGGCCTCATTCCAGGATGCGCTTCGAGAGCTCCCGGAGCTTGAGGGCCGGCTTGCCCGCGCGTCATGCACCAGTGCAGCGCGAGGGGCGGTGACGCTGGGCCGCCGCCTGAAACAGCGGACGCGCGGTCCGGTTGCGCTGGTGGGGGATGCATCGGGCTCGGTCGATTCGATCACAGGCGAGGGGCTGTCCATTGGCTTCCACCAGGCCACGCCTCTGGCCGACGCGATCGTTGCCAACGATCTCAGCGGATATGAGCAGGCAAGCCGCGAGATCAGCCGGGTGCCGCTCTTCATGTCGCAGACCATGCTGCTCCTGGATCGCTCCGTTCTGCTGCGGCGTCATACGCTGGCGGCATTCGCCCGTTCGCCACAGCTGTTCGCCCGCATGCTGCGGGTCCACGTAGAAGAGACGCCGCTGCAGTGGCTAGGCGATGGTGGCGTGCTGCAGCTTGGCTGGGACCTGCTGACGACCTGAGGAATCCCCTTCAAAGGGGAAGTGGATCGCCCGGCTGAGCAGGCAGCCAGTGGTCGAGGGTTACGAAGCGAATGCCTGCGCGTGGCGCACCTGCCAGCAGGTTGGCGACGGCAGTGACCGTGCGGCGCCGGTCGGTTCCCATGGTGAGATGGCCGCCATCGTGCAACAGGAGATTGCTGCCGCGCGTGCGCCGCTGGTTGCGCCGGATCCCCTGTTCGAGCCGCCTCTCGATGTCGGCTGCAGAGCTGGCCTTCCAGTCGCGCGCATTCACGTTCCACAGGACGGGTGTGAGGCGTAGCTCGGCGAGCACGC
>JAOAPJ010000002.1 GCA_025462805.1 Acidobacteriaceae bacterium | reverse complement strand
TCGAAGAAATGCTCCTCGAACGCGTTCCGCGACTCGTCCGGAAGCTCGCCAAGAAGGTATTGCTCCACAGCCATCTGGCGAAGTGCGTCTTCGTGGGTCATTGGCCGGTTTCCTTCATTATCCAGATAGTGCTGCAGGACGCGATTCCGTTTCGACGAATGCTCATCTGCGGTACTCGGGCTTCTTCCCCGCACGCCGGGAGTACTCCTCCCGGAAGGACTGCTTGGCGCGATGCACCAGCACACGGATGTACTCGCGGGTGACACCGAGCTCTTGGCATACTTCGTCGCGGTCTCGCTCTTCGAGGAAGACGGCTTGCAGGATGGAGCGGTCCCGCGATGGCAGGCCGTCCAGTACATGACGCACCATCCGACGAGTGTCCTCGGTGATGACCTGGCTCAGGGCATCCGGGCCCCGTGCGACGAATCTCTCGACTGGCTGATCCTCCAGCGCTTCGGAGCGATTGTCAGTCCGGTATTGTTCGGATAAGACGTGGTTGCAGATGGAGTTTACGATCGCACCCAGGCGCTCCGCCTGGCGGAGGCCGCCCTCACGCCGCAGCAGCAGAAGGGAGCGGGCAAAGGTCTCCTGGCGAACATCTTCGATGGCCTGCCGAGAGTGCAGGCGGGAGCGCAGCTTGAGCTGGATCAGCTCGCTGAAGTAGTCGACGAAGTGGGCTTCCGTCTGCTTATCCCCAGAACGGAGCCTTTCGACATAAGCAGTGTCAAACGTCTGGAAGTCCAAGTCGTTCTGTCCCGAACTGTGCGTAGTCAGGAGCAAGTCTACACCTGATATTCGCCCAGGCTTCGCCTGCAGACGCCGCCCCTGCTCGCCCGTCGGACGGCATCAGCGGTTTTCCTGAAACGCTGAGAAGGCTGGCGTCACTACCTTCCAGAATCCACGCGGGTCCGTTCCGCGTGGCGATCGCAACTCCGAGGAGATCTTCACCTGTCTGGAACTCTGGGTGACTGGGATCTCCGTGGTCATACGTACCAAGCTGCTCGAATTGGACGGTTTTCTCATGGAAGAATGCACGTCAGAACCCGAGGAAGTGGCCTTCGACACACCGCTGAGGAACGGCCGGTTGGTTCTCTGCTCCCTGCGTATTGTTTCGGTGCGCAGTGAGCACTTTCTAGGACGGCGGTATGTGATGGAATTGGCCAGTGACAGACGGGCGCGAGAGCTGCGGGTCTACCGGTCGTTTTACCAACTCATGGCGGCGATCGCGGAGCTTGGGATACCGCCGGATCGCTATGCAGAGCTGGACCGTGAACTCTCCGAGAACGGCTGCTGCAATCTGCTCAACATCCTGCTCTGATCTGTCCACGACCGAGATGAAAGGGGCGGTGATCCTCGCTCCTCATGTCGCGGTCACCCAGGAGAAATGCATGGATCGCACCAGACCACCACGACAGAAATGGCTGACCACGGCGGAGCTTGTCACCGGCTCTCCGCATCATCATCTGGACGCAGGGTATCCGGAGGCAGGTTCGGGCGATCGACCTTGCATGGGCAGTGATGGTCCGGCCGTCTCACTCATGGAACGCGTCCTCGGCTTCCTGGATCACTACGGATCTTCGGAAGGATCTGCTTCCCCGCTCAAGGGACATCGTTAAGCCGCTTGGTCACTTGCTTATCGGGATGGGCGGAGTCGTACAACTGCTGCAGTCCGGGATCGAATCGTCGTCGGCGATCGGCGAGGGGTTCAAGTGCCTCATGGAACTCCGAGGCGGCGCGAATTCGTGGAGACCAGCTTGCTCTCACCTGATTTGGTGTTGACTCACTGCCGCGGCGCGGAGCCGTCGAGGGCGATATTCAGCTCCAGCACGTTGACTCTTGGCTCGCCGAAGAGGCCAAGTTGCCGGCCCTCCGTGTGCTGCGCGATGAGGACACGAAGCTGGCCTTCCGAGATGCCGCGCTCGCGTGCGACGCGCTGAACCTGATACTCCGCAGCCGCCGGGGTGATGTGCGGGTCCAGTCCGGAGGCGGAGGCGGTGACAAGGTCGATAGGAACAGGGCCAGCCCCGTTTGCTTTGATTAGCGAGGCGGTATCCGCAGCGACGCGGTCGATCAGCTTCTGATTGGTGGGCCCGAAGTTGGAGGCGCCTGAGGATGCTGCATCGTAGCCGTTGCCCGCGGCCGAGGGACGGCTATGGAAGTAGCCTTCGCCAGTGAATGGCTGACCGATGATGCGTGAGCCGATCACGTGTCCATCCCGTGTGATTAATTGGCCGTTGGCCTTCTCGCGGAAGAGTAGCTGCGCTATGCCCGCCACTGTGTAGGGATAGGCGATGCCAAGCAGCACGGTTCCGATGATGGTAAACAGCAAGGCACTGATGAAGTTGTTGCGCATTGCGTTCTCCTAAGCCAAGTGAAGCGCAGTGATGATGACGTCGATCAGCTTGATGCCGATGAAGGGGACGATCACTCCGCCCAGTCCGTAGACCAGCAGATTGCGCCGCAGCAAGCCCTCGGCGCTCATGCCCTTGTAAGACACGCCGCGCAGGGCAAGAGGGATGAGAGCGATGATGATCAGTGCGTTGAAGATGACAGCGGAGAGGACGGCAGACTCCGGCGTCTTGAGGTGCATGATGTTCAGCACACCCATGACGGGGAAGGCCACTGAGAACATCGCGGGGATGATGGCGAAATACTTCGCCACATCGTTGGCGATGGAGAATGTGGTGAGTGCGCCGCGGGTCATGAGGAGCTGCTTGCCGATCTCGACGATCTCAATCAGCTTGGTCGGATCTGAGTCGAGGTCGACCATGTTGCCGGCTTCTTTCGCGGCCTGGGTCCCAGTGTTCATAGCGACGCCGACATCGGCCTGCGCCAGAGCGGGGGCATCGTTGGTGCCGTCGCCGGTCATGGCGACGAGCTTGCCCTGGCCCTGCTCCCGCTTGATCAGATCCATCTTGTCCTTGGGCTTGGCTTCGGCGAGGTAGTCGTCCACTCCTGCCTCGCGAGCGATGGCGGCGGCGGTGAGTGGATTGTCGCCGGTGATCATCACGGTGCGGATTCCCATGGCGCGGAGTTGGACGAAGCGCTCTTTCATGCCGCCCTTCACGACGTCTTTCAACTCGATCACACCGAGTGCGCGCCGATTCTCTGCGACGACGAGAGGCGTTGCACCGGAACGGGCGACCGCCTCTACCGCATTGCGTACCTCGTCCGGCAGGCGGCCGCCATTGGTCTGCAGAAACCGGGCGATGGCCTCCGAGGCGCCCTTGCGGATGACTCG
>JAOAPJ010000255.1 GCA_025462805.1 Acidobacteriaceae bacterium | reverse complement strand
ACACGGCATCGTGATGGCTGAAGGCGACTATGTGATGATTCATAGCCGCTACTCCAACCCAGACGGCTCCGCCATTGTTGTCGTCGACATTATGCGTTTCAGGGAGGGTGTGTTCGAGGAGCATTGGGACGTAATCCAGCCCGAAGCAACCAAAGCGGAATCCAAGAGCAAGCTTCCGATGTTTGGCGACCGTTTCCCCTCGTAACGATCCAAGTTCATCGCAGCTTCAGAGGATGAAGGGTCGGAAGGTAAATCGATGAAGATCGCTGTCCTGAATGACTAACAAATTGTTGGTTTGGGAAACGAAGAATAAAGGAAAAACACATGAGTAAAAGCCATTCGAATGGAACTGCCCTTATAACGGGAGCCTCTACCGGTATTGGCTCCGTTTATGCTGACCGGCTCGCAAGACGCGGCTATGACCTCATCCTCGTGGCACGCAACGAGAAGAAGCTAACGGCGCTATCCACCCGATTGAAGAACGAAACCCGAAGATCTGTCACGGTGTTGTGCGCAGACCTTATCAAAAAAGCGGATCTTATCAAGGTTGAAGCCACGCTTCGGGGTGACCCGAGCATCAATCTCCTCGTGAACAACGCGGGCGTCGCCGCAGTCAAGCCGCTCGTGGACGCTGACATCGACAAGATGGAAGAAATGATCGCCCTCAACGTCACCGCATTTACTCGCCTGATCTACGCTGTAGCGCCGGCATTCGTTGTGCGTGGCACTGGGACGATCATCAATATCGGGTCGGTCGTGGGGATCTCACCTGAGGTGCTGAATGGCGTCTATGGTGCCACCAAAGCCTATGTACTTGCACTTACCCATTCTTTACAGCATGAACTCGCTGGCAAGGGCATCCGCATCCAGGCGGTGCTTCCATCCGCCACCGCAACGGATGCCTGGGAGATTGCTGGTCTTCATTACTCAAATCTGCCGCCCGAGATCGTGATGCCGACGGAAGACTTAGTCGATGCAGCCCTTACCGGGCTCGACCAAGGCGAACTGGTTACGATTCCACCACTCCAGGATGGAGATGAATGGACGCGCTTCGAGGCAACGCGCCTCGCACTCTCGCAGCGGTTTGGCCATTCCGTACCTGCACCTCGATATGGATTTCGCAGACCCGCTTAACTGAGCGTGCAGCCGCACGGTCGCATCAATCAGTAATGAAAAGTGGGCTAGCGTTTACTGACGCGACCAAGTGCGGCACGATTCCGTCTGACGCATACTCCCTCGGATTATGCCGAACAAAATGGCGCTGAACGCAGTAATGACAGCACTCGGAGCACCCTAATTCGGCATAGTCCGGCATTCGACATTGTGCTAGCGAGCCCGCGGAACCCGTGCCGGTCATTGTGCCGGTATATCCCATGCGCTTCGGTGCCTAAAGAACGGTCATGTTGCCCATCGGCTTCTTAGGATCGCGGTCGCCTGGGATATGAGCCTGTACGAGGCTCTATGATGGTCGGGGCGGAGGGATTCGAACCCCCGACCCTCTGCTCCCAAAGCAGATGCGCTACCAGACTGCGCTACGCCCCGACGCAATGCTGATTGTATCAATTCCGTTGCGGCTGAGCTTGGGCAGAACGTGCCTTGTGACCGCGCTGCCATAGCAGATAATGGGACGGCTGCTTTGACTCTGCTCGCCGCACGGAGATTCTTTTGCCTGTTTGCCCCTCCTCCTTATCCGTTCGTTCCATGCTTGTGCGTTTCTTCGGCCGCGTTCTGGCGGCGGTGTGCCTGCTGCCTGGGGCGACGGCATGCTGCCGTGCACAACAGGCGCCTCAAGATGCACCTGCGACGAGCCAAGCGGTGGTATGGGAGGGCACGCTGGAGCGCGAAGAGGCAAAACCAGCGGCCGGGCTGGCGTTGCAGCTCACGGGCGGTGGCCAGTCGTATCGTGCGATCTGCGATGCCGCGGGGCACTTCGTCTTTCGCGGTTTGCAGCCGGGCACGTACCAGTTGCGCGTGATCGAGCACGGACGAACCGATGTGGCGGCAGAGCCGGTGGTGCTGTCGCCGCGGCCGGCGTCGGCGACGCTGACGCTGTCTCGGGAGGGAGTTCTCAGCTTCGCCTTCGAGCGGCGCAAGTCGGCGCAGAGCGGCGGAGAGAACCTGTCGAGCGAGAAGGTGAGTGAGATTCCGCTCAACAAGCGCGACTTCAGCCAATTGCTGCTGCTGGCAGCGGGCACGTCGACCGACACAAATGGCGCGTCGAACTACACGCAGCAATTCGCAATCAACGGGCAGCGCGGGGTGGAGGCGACCTTCGCGATGGATGGTGCGGAGTCGAGCGATCCGGAGCTTGGTGGTGCGACGTTCACCAACTTCAACGTGGATGCGGTGCAGGAGATCCAGTCCAGCTCGGGCTGGATGCCGGCCGAGATTGGGCGCGGCGGGGCGGGGTACACGAATATCGTCACTGGCTCGGGTACAGATGGGGTGCACGGGTCGATCTTCGAGTTCCTGCGTAACTCGGCCCTGGATGCGCGGAACTACTTCGACCATCCGTCGCCGGCCAACCCGGGGCGGATTCCCCCATTTCGCAGGAACGAGTTTGGCTTCACCAACGGCGGGCCGGTGGTGTTGCCGCATTTCTATGATGGCCGTGGGAAGACGTTCTATTTCGGCGAGTACCAGGGGTTTCGGCAGGTGCTGGGCACGACCCAGGTCTTTCCCGTGCCCACGGCGGAGCAGCGGGCCGGATTGGATACGACGGCCTATCCTGGCGACCCGCTGATTGTGCCCATCGATCCCGCTATCGCCAGCGTGCTGGCGCGGTTTCCGCTGCCGAACTATCCGCAGGGTGCTTACGGGCCTTACACCCACGCGACCTCTTCGAAGGTGGTGACCAATGCCAATCAGTTTTCGGTGCGCATGGATCACCAGCGGGGATCGAACCACTTCTTCGGGCGGGTGTCGTTCGACAATCTGACCGGGCCTACGACCAATCCGGATCAGTCGGTGCTCGATCCAACATTCGGCGTGCAGTACGTGGACCGCCAACGGAACCTTGCGTTCGATTACACGCGGACGGCGACCAAACGGCTGGTGTTCGACACGATGTTCAGCATCACTCGGACCACGCCGTCCTTTGTGACGGCCAACCGCACCGACCCGGCGGTGAAGTTCAATGATGGCTTCCTTGAGTCCTTCAACGTGGCGGGTGGCTCGGTGATTGCGGCCTTCAACAATCTATTCGCGCTGCGGGAGAGCGTTGCATACACCACTGCGCGGCATGCCTTCCGATTCGGCGGAGAGGTGCGGCTGAATCGGGACACGACCTACTTCGGCACCAGCCC
>JAOAPJ010000382.1 GCA_025462805.1 Acidobacteriaceae bacterium | reverse complement strand
GCGGGCGAGGTGCCGGTGGTGCCGAGCGGATACTCGCTGTGCGAGAACTCCCCCTGCACGCCAAAGTGGCGCCCGAAGTAGTAAGTGCCGCTCAGTATGTAGCCGCGCGTGTTCTGCTGCGGGAAGCGGAAGCTTCCGACGCTACCGCTGGGGCGTAGATAGGCGTAGCCAGCGAAGAGATCGAACTTCGATGCTGGGGGCGGCTCCGCCTCATTCACCTGCTGCGCAGGCAGCGAGGGGTTGATCGCCCGTGCATCCGGAGCAGCCGGCGCCGAGGCCGAAGGCGAGCCTGCATCCTGCGGCGCAGGGGCGGGTGTCGCCGCGCTGTCAGCATTTGGAGACTGCCCATTTGTCTGGAGTGCGGCCGGTGTCGTATCACTCGAAGCAGCCGTGGGGGCGCTCGCATCGGGTGCCGGCACGGGCGTCACGTCCGGAGTGGTCGCCGTGGCTGGCGGAGGAGCCGGGGCAGTCTGCTCGGACGGCGCAGTTGTATTGGGTGCAGGCTGCTGACGAGTCGTCTCCGCTGTCGTTGGTGCTGGGCTCGCGGAGGTCAGGGCTGCTGGTGCTGGGGCGGACGGCGTCGGAGCCACAGGGGCCGGCGCAGATGCATCCGCGGGTGGCGGGGCGCTCCCTCCCGAAGCTGGCGTGCTCTGCTCAGGCTGGGTGGCCGCAGCGGCGACGCCGGGCGCGACTGGGGCCTTCTCTTCGCTTGTCTTGTCTTCGCTTGCCTTGTCTTGGCTTGTCTTGTCCTGGCTTGCCTTGTCCTGGCCGGCGTTTTCGCTTGTCTTCTCTGTGGGCAGGGCCACGGCGTCGGGTACAGCAAGCGGCGCCTCGGGCGTCTTCGAAGCGGGGCTCTCTGCAATGGGGTTTTCTGCGGCGGCAGCCGGCGCAGGAGCTGGCCTCTGCTCGCTGCCGCCCGGCATGGCACTCTCACCGGCCTCAGAACTGGCCGCGGCTGCGGCAGGGTCTGCCTTGATGGCCGGGGATGTGGAATCGCCAGCCGCCGCGCTCATCGCCTGAGGCGTCGGCGCTGCTTTGGCAGCATCATCAGTTACAGAATTCCCTACGGGTTGTTTAGGCGCGAAGTCCGCGGCACTAGCGTTCTCAGCCGGCATGGCGGGTTCGCTGTCGGCCGTAGGCGGCGTAGCGTCTGGATTCGAGACGCCCATCGTCGCCTCTGGGGCTGCATTCTCGCTGCTCTGCTGATTCTCCTGCTTGGCCTTCACCTTCGCGTCAGCGCCACCATAGGCGGGAGAGGCGGCATCCTGCGCCGGAGTGGTCTGGGGCGTGGACTGCTGCGCAGCAGCCGTCAGCGTGCACAGGCCAGCAAGCAGCAGACCTGGAACGATGGGACAGCGCGTAGCTCTCGTGCGAAGACGCATGAACATTCCTCAGCAGCAGCGTTCGCTGATCAGCGAACGTGCGCTCCATTCGCGCTCTAAGGGCGCCGGTGCGGGAGTGAGTGGGGACAGCAGCCCAGGCAGGTGCATCATCGGCCGAGGACCAGGTCAACGGTTGCGGACTGCTTGACGGTTGCACCGGCGCTCACCCCGGATCCGGTGACGGTAACGGTGTAGATCTTGTAATTACTCGGGCTCGCACAACCACTGACACCCAGCGCAAGCAGCAGCGCGAACGGCATCAGCAGGAAGAGCTGGCGGCGACGACGCGCAGCGCGGCCGAAGAACAGCGTGCCGGCAGAGCCGCCCAGCCCCAACGGAAGCATGGTCCAGGCGAGCAGTGGGGACGGGCCCCCGTGCGACTCCATCGGACCAGATCGGGGACCCGGACGCGCGTTGCTGTAGAGGGTCGGCACGTTGGTCCCGTCCGCGGTGGCCGCGATCGTCATGATGGACGCGACGGTCGCGCCAGATGCGAGGGTCACATTCGGCGTCGAGAACGAGCAGCTCGCGCCCTCCGGAAGGCCGGAGCAGTTCAGTGCGACTGTACCGGTGAAGCCGCCCGTCGAGACCAGGGAGACGGGATAGTTCACCGTGCCCTGGTGATCAATCTCCTGTTCAGGCGGCGCGGCCGTCAGCGTGAAGCTGCCGCTGGTGCTGCCACCGCCACCACCTCCCGTGCCACCTCCCCCTCCACCGGTGCCGCTCGTGGTGATGGTGAGGGTTCCGTTCAAGACGGTCACGGCGTAGTCCGCCGGATTCGTTCCCGCGCCAAAGACATACGCAGCCGTGATCGGGTAGGCGCCCGCCGGGCTGGCCGTCGTGGCCGTAGTGCCGAAGGCCGCGGTGATGCTCTGACCCGCCACTACGTTCGCGACCGTGCCGGTCAGCGTGGGATTCGGCGTGTTCACCGGCCGGGTCTGATTATCGACTGTGATGGTCACCGGCCGGGGCGTCACGGTGAGGGTGAAGGTGCTCGTCGAAGCCGGATAGTTGGTGTCACCCGAATAGGAGACCGTGACCGTGTAGCTGCCGACATCCTTGAGCGTCGGTGAGGGCGTGCAGCTGACCGCGCCGCCGGACGACACGTTGGCCGCCAGGCACAGGGCTGTTCCGTTGATGGAGATGGTCGCCATGCCGGTGGGTGCACTGGTTTGGTTGCCGCTGATGACGGCCGACAGGGTGTAGGCGTTGCCGTAGACTACAGTGACTGCCGGCGCCGCGATCGTCGCCACCGGGGGCGGGGGAGCGATGCAAAGCAGGTTGGCTTGTGTGGTGCCCTGGGGGCCGGCGGTCTGGTTGTACTGCGTGGTGAACGATCCCGGCGACTTCGGGTTGCAAACGAAGCTCGCGACGCAAGTATCTCCGGCAGCCAGATTGGTCGGGCAGTTGCTGCCGGCGGTATCGAATCCGAAGTTCGTGGTATCGACCAGAAGGCCCGGCAATGGAGTGAGGCCGGCGTTCCCCACGTTCCAGACAGTCGTGTTGAGCGGACCGCCAGTGGCTCCGACCTTCACTGTCCCGAAATCGAGAGCCGGTTCGGGGTAGGTGATCTCGCGCAGTGCATTGTTGCCGCTGTCAGCCAGGAAGACCTCGCCCGCGCTGTCGACTGCGACCGCATCCGGGCTGTTGAGCGTGGCTGCGTTTGCCGGTCCATTGTCGCCCGTGTAGCCTGCCGTCCCCGTACCCGCCAGTGCGCTGACAGACACGCTCTGCGGCAAGCCGCTGAGTACGACGAAGAGCCGGTTGCTGACACCATCGGCGATGTAGATGTCGCCCGCCGGATCGGCCCCAACGCCGGAGATGCCTGGCAGTCCGGTGCCGAGGGGCGAGCCGGATGCGCTATCCGTCGTTGTGCCGTTGCCGGCGAAGGTATGGATGATGTCGCTGGTATCGATCTGATAAACGAAGAAAGCGCCGCTGTCCGCCACGTAGATATTGCCGGAGGGGTCCATGTAGAGGGCAGAGAGCTGGACGAATTTAGCCGAGGTAGCTGGCACATTGTTCGGGGACGCCTGACTGCCCTGGCCGGCGATCAGCGTCTGCTGGCCGCCCGCGTAGATCTTCAGGATTCCGGGTGTCGTGCCATTCTCGGCCACGTAGATGTTGTCCAGGGGATCGACGACGAGAGCGACCGGGTTAGTCAGGCCACCCACCACCGGCGTGAGAATGCCGCTGGTGTCGTAGCGGAGGACCGAATTGGTGGCGGCGTCGGCGATGAACAGGTTTCCCGCAGGATCCAGAGCAAGAGCCTGCGGGCTGGCTGCGCCCGCGCCTGGAGCGATGAGTGTCGTCGGAGTGGTGGAACCGGCGGCCAATACGGAAATGGAGCCGTTACCCGAGCCTGTACCCGCCTCGGCGTAGTAGACGTTCCCTGCGTTGTCGATTGCGATAGCCGAAGGGGAAGCGAGCGCGGCGGCCAGCGTCTTGATCGTACCCGGGTTGAAGATTGCCTCGCCGCCTTGACCGAGTCCGCTGAGACCGAAGCGGTAGACGGCGGAAGGAGAAACCGCGCTATCCGTGAGTGTCAGCGGGGCGGTGCGCAGCCCGGGAACCGTCGGGGTGAATTGCACTGAGATCTTGCAGGTCTGCACCTGGCCCGGCGTGGGCGCCGCAATCGCGCCGGTGCAGCCGTTCTGCCCCTGAAAGACACGGAAGTCGTTGCCGGCTGGGCCGCTGGTCAGATTAACCGCCGCCGTGATCACGAACCACAGGGTCTGTGGAGGATTGCTGTGATTGCCGACGCCGATCGCGGTAAACCGAAGACCCTGGCTGAGAATCCGCACCAGGTTGTTGTTGGAATCGGCCAGGTACAGGTTGCCGGACTTGTCCGCACCCAGGCCCTGCGGATTAAGCAGGGAGACGGAGATCGCAGCGTCCCCCTCCTGGTTGGTCGTATACGTGCCGGTCAGGCCGTTGCCGCCGATGGGGGCCAGACTGCCGCCCAGCAGCTCGAATACTTTTCCGGCAGAGTTGTCGGTGATGAAGAGGTGCCCCACTGCATCCGAAACGACGCTGACCGGTTTCTGCAGCGCGGTGTTGGCTGTGCCGCTGCCGTCATTCGTGCACTTGCCCACTGCCGTGCTCGCTGTGACGCCGCTGATCTCACGCACGCAGGCGTTACCGGAGTCGGCGATAAAGAGATTGCCAA
>JAOAPJ010000320.1 GCA_025462805.1 Acidobacteriaceae bacterium | reverse complement strand
ATACCCTTGAATGGGCGGCACTTTCTGGATCTCACGAACCTGACGCCGGGCACAGTGGTTCCCCCCGTGACTGGCAACCTGACCAGCGCGAGCCGCGGGTTGGGCGCGAACTCCTTCGATACGGCGGGCCAGCGCGAGGATTCGGTCAACTTCCTCATCAACGGCATCAACCTGAATGATGCCTCGCAGAATCAGATCACCTTTCAGCCGTCGATCAACACCACGGCAGAGTTCAAGATCTCCAACTCCACTTATTCAGCAGAATACGGGCGCTCTTCCGGCGCCATCGTCAACGTGGCGACTCGCTCAGGGACGAACAGCTTCCATGGCGAGGCGTTCGACTATCTGCGCAACAACTACTTCGACGCCCGAAATTTCTTCAATCGCAAGCCCAGCCGGCAGAATTCGTTCATCCGCAATAACTTCGGCGGCGCCGTTTCCGGACCAATCTTCCGCGACAAGACCTTCTTCTTCCTTAGCTATGAGGGATTGCGTCAGCAGCAGGCGCTGCTGTTCAACAACAACGTACTGAGCCCCACGCAGCGCGCCGCGCTCGCCAACAGCCCCGCGGGTCCGGCCTACGCCCGCCTGCTCAGCCTGATTCCCGCGGGCAACGATCCCACTGGCTCCGTCTTCCAGGGCTCTGCACCCGGACCGGTGAAGACGGACCAGTTCTCCGGTGACCTGCTCCACACCATCTCGACCAAGGACAACCTGCACGCCTACTACGCCTGGCAGCAGGATGCCCGCACCGAGCCAACGCTTCAGGGCAACACCATCCCCGGATTCGGCGACCATCGCACCGCGCACCGCCAGGTGGGGACGCTCAATGAGGTCCACATCTTCTCCTCGAGCCTGGTGAACGAAGCGCGCCTCGGCTTCAACCGCATCGCCATCGCCTTCACCCCCAATACGCCGGAGAACCCGCTGGACTTCGGCATCAACAACGGCGTGACCTATAACGCCGCTCTGCCGCAGATCACTGTGCAGGGACCGAACCTGAACTTCGGCGGCCCCTCCGGCTTTCCTCAGGGACGTTTCGACACCACCGGCGTCTTCTCCGACACGCTCTCCTGGACCCGCGGCAAGCACACCGTCAAGACCGGTGGAGAGTTCCGCCGCTTCATCGGCGATTCGTTCTCACAGACTCCCGGCACCATTGTCTTCAGCTCAGCTAACAACTTCACCCAGGGCCTGGCCACCTCCTTCAACGTCACGCCCACGCAGGTGAGCAGCCGCATCTTTGAGAACGCCGCAGGCGGCTTCGTCTCCGATAACTACAAGGTCACCCAACGCTTCCAGGCGGAGATTGGCTTCCGCTTCGAGTGGAATGGGACGCCGCGCGATGGCGGAGGACGTCTGGTCAACTTCGACGCCAACACCGGCACGCTGGTGCGCGTCAGCGAGCCCTATAACCAGAACTACAACTACGAGCCACGCCTCGGCTTTATCTATGACCTGCGCGGGAATGGCCGCACCATTCTGCGCGCCGGCTACGCTATCCAGGCCGACGAGCCGGTCAGCGGCGTGGTCACTGGCCTCGCCGGCAATCCACCCAACGCCAACCCGGTCAGTCTCACGGCTCGGCCCTCGGCGACCGCGCCGAACCAAGGGCTGCTTCCCGTGGGCACGCTCTACCCGAGCGCCGCCCTGTCCTCGCTTTCGCCCGCAGCGACGAACCCGCGGCTCTCCAATGCCTACACCGAAAGCTACAACGCAAACCTGCAGCAGGACCTGGGCCAGGGCCTGATGCTGCAGATCGGCTACATCGGGTCGCTGGGCAGGCACCTGCGCATCCAGCGCAACCTCAATCAGCCAAACTATCCAGCCGGACCAGCGGGTACTCCCTTACGGCCGTTTGCAAGTGTGTCGCCCTCGAGCACCATCCGTCCCGGCGCGGGGCTGAACAACATCGCGTACATCGATTCGGACTCGTACTCCGATTACAACGCACTCTTCGTCACCGTGCGGAAGGCGCTCTCACACGGGCTGCAGATCAACTCGACTTACTCCTGGTCCAAGTCGCTCGATCTCAACTCGCTCGGTTCGCAAGGCACCTATACGCTGCAGGACAACAACAACCCGCGCGGCGACTACGGCCTCTCCGACTTTGACGCGCGCAATCACTTCGTCTTCTCCGGCACCTGGAGCTTGCCCTTCCATGGCAACCGGCTGGCTGACGGCTGGCTGCTGGCGAACATCACGCAGTTGCAGAGTGGCAATCCGCTGAACGTCACCACGACGTCCATCTTTAACGGCATCGCCGGCACCATCCGTCCCACGCTGCTGGGCAGCTATAGCACCGGACGCGGCGCCATCCTGTCCAATGGCAACATTCCCTTCATCCGCGGCACCTCCTGCGCAGGTGCCGTGCCGACGCCGGGTTGCACGTTTTACGCGCAGCCGGTCGGCTTCGGCACGCTGCGCCGCAACGCGCTCACCGGGCCTGGCTTTGCAGACACAGATCTATCGCTGGAGAAGACTACGCGCATCGCGGAGTCGGCAGCACTGGTGCTGCGCGTCGATGCCTTTGACCTGCTGAATCACCCCAACTTCGGCAACCCGAACCTCACCGCTGGGGGCAGCACCTTCGGCCAGATCTCCTCGACGCGCACGGCCGTAGGCGATGCAGGTTCGTCCCGGCAGCTACAATTCGCCATGCGCTTTCAGTTCTGACCTACTGCAGTTCCCTCCAAGACGAGCCATGGTGCGGCTGAAGATTTCCAGCCGCACCGTGGCGTTCCCATTTATCGAGGCTTAGCTGAGGAGGTATAGCGATGGCGCGTGCCCGGCGCCACACCTCGTCAACGCTCTTACTGCACGGAATAGGAGACGCTGGATTGGTGAATGACGTTGTAACTGCTATCCAGATCTATGACCGTCACGGTATGAGAGCCAGACCCGAGGGTGAAGTATTGGTTCACGTCTCCCCCGGAGTACCAACCAAGCTTGTCCCCGTTGTCCCAAACCTGCATCTGGCTTACCGCCACCGATTCACTTGCGTGAGCAACAATGTGAACCGTTGCCATACTG
>JAOAPJ010000297.1 GCA_025462805.1 Acidobacteriaceae bacterium | reverse complement strand
GGCGGTTGCCGGCTCGTTTGCGACTCCCGACATGCTGACGGGCAATAACGGTTCGATCGTGATGCGCGGCCACGTGCCCGCAGAGCAGATGGCCGACGGGCTGCGCGCAGCGGTTCGCGCGATCGATCCGCAGCTCCCACTGACGCAACTGGAATCCATGGATGGCGTGATCGAGGAGGGCCAGGCCTCGCGACGCTTCAATACCGCCCTCATCTCGGCATTCGCGGGTGTGTCCGTGCTGCTGGGTCTGCTCGGCATTTACAGCGTGATCGCCTTCTCTACCGCACTGCGCAGCCAGGAGATGGCCATTCGGCTGGCGCTCGGTTCGCCGCGTTCGAGCGTTATGCGGCTGATTCTGCTCTCCGGCGGGCAACTCGGGCTGGCAGGGTGCAGCCTGGGCGCTGTCGCTGCGCTGCTCATCACGCGGTTGTTGCGGTCGCTGCTCTTTCAGGTGGACGCGCTGGACCCAATGGTGCTTGCGGCGGCGACGTTTTCGATACTCCTGCTCGCAGTTCTGGCTTCGGTGATTCCGGCTAACCGCGCTGCTTCCATTCAGCCGGTTGACGTCCTGCGCTCGGAGTAGATCGCCGAAGTTAGCTGGTGTGGTCGAGCACGATCTTCCAGCCGGCCGCAGTCTTCTTGAAGACGAGGGAGAAGATGCCGCTGGCTTCGCCTCCGCCGGAGGCGGCGCGCTTCAGATGGTAGTGACCTGTGACGGTGGCGACCTGGGGGTCGACAGGCTTGACCTCCAGCTCGCTGAAGCTGAGGCTGCCCATCTTCTCTGGCGTGCCAAAGTTCTCCCGGTATCGGGCGAGTACGTTGTCGTAGCCGTGCGCGACGGTGCGGCCTACGAACGTTGTGTCGGGAGAATTGTTGTAGCCCTTCATGAAAGCGACGACGTCGCCGCGGTTCCACGCGGCGACCTGCGTATCCAGCACCTGGCGAATGGCCGCCTCTTCTGTCGGGGAGACGGGGGCCGGCGCGGCGTGCGCAAGCCCGGCCAGGAGGAGCACCAGCATCATCAAAGGCAGGCATTTCAGGCAAGAAGGCCGCATGGGTCACTCCGCAGAAAGGGTGAACGCATTCTACGCACCTTGCAGACGATGCAAGCAACGGAGTTCGCGGCAGCCGGGGTGAATGGGGCCGGAGCGGCCGGCTGGATGTTACGGATGGAGGACGGCGCGTTGCGCGGCGAAGAGCTCGCGGATGCCGGCTTCGGCGTAGTCCATCATCTGCAGCATGCGGTCGCGGGGAAAAGACTGGCGCTCGGCGGTGGCCTGGACTTCGACCAGGCCACCGTCTTCGGTCATGACCAGGTTCATGTCGACTTCGGCCTGGGAGTCTTCTTCATAGGCGAGGTCGAGCAGCACCTCACCATCGACGATGCCAACGCTGGTAGCGGCGACCAATTGGCGTAGTGGCGATTGCTTGAGCGTGCCGGCTTTGACCAGGCGGTTGAGCGCGAGGGCGAGAGCGGCGCAGGCACCGGTGATCGCCGCAGTACGGGTACCTCCGTCGGCCTGGAGGACGTCGCAATCGAGGATGATGGTGCGCTCGCCCAGGGCGGTCATGTCAACCACGGAGCGCAGGGAGCGGCCGATCAGACGCTGGATCTCATGCGTCCGGCCGGAGATCTTGCCGCGCTCGGATTCGCGCGCTGTGCGGGTGAGGGTGGCGCGCGGGAGCATCCCGTACTCGGCGGTGACCCAGCCGCGGCCGCTGTTGCGGAGCCAGGCGGGGACGCCCTGCTCGATGGTGGCATTGCAGAGCACGCGGGTGTGGCCGAGGGCGATGAGGACGGATCCTTCGGCGGTGGCAACGTAGTCGGGGGTCAAGCTGACGGGGCGAAGCTGGTGGGCGGCGCGGCCGGTGCGGATGGAGGGCGCTTGGACGGCGGGAAGGTGTGAGGCGGGAGCCATAAAGACGATTGTATGGCAGCGAGTCATGGCCGGGCGGAGAGTCAAGGACTGCGCTAAGTGTCTGATTCCAAGTGGCACCTGCTCCTTAGGGGGACCCATGTAACCGCGTTGGGCCATTACTGGGGTGATGTGGCAGACCATTTTCAGCACGATTCCCAGAATGAATCTGGTTAGACTCCGCATTGTAGCGATTGCACGGTTGTAGTGTAGAAAATGCACGATGGCATGACTAACTGGCAATTTTGACTTTCCCTAAGAGGTGCGCCTTGGACAGCATGGCCGAATTTGAGACAAGCGGGAACCGGCTTCACCTCCTCGTGATCGAGGAGGATGATGCGATGCGATCTGCATGTATGGAGATCGCGACTAATCGAGGCTTCTCTGCCAAGGGGCTGCCCGATGCAGTCGACGCGCAGGAGCTATTGCGGACCCACCCGGTAGACCTCTTGCTGCTGGAGTTGAAGGCCAGCCGGCGCGAGGGCCTGCAACTGCTACAGGAGGTCAAGACCTTGAAACCTGAGACAGCGGTGATCGTGATGACCGCTTCGGCGACGATCGGCTCGGCGGTCGAGGCGATGCGGACGGGCGCAACCGACTACCTGACGAAGCCATTCCTGATGGAGGAACTGGGCTCCGTTCTGGAGCGGGCGGCGCATCAGCGTCAGGTAAGCGGGGCGAGCCGTACGCTGCGGGAGCGGCTGCGCAGCTCGGGCGGGGCAGGCAACCTGGTGGGCCGCAGCGACGAGATGGACAAGCTGTACCGCATCATGTCCAAGGTGGCGCAGAGCCATCACCCGGCGCTGATCGTCGGGGAGAGCGGCACCGGGAAGGAGATGGTGGCGCGCACCCTGCATGGGCAGAGCGAGTCGGCAGCGCAGCCCTTCCTGATTGTGGATTGCGGCGCGTTTGCGCCGGAGCTGATCGAGCACGAGCTCTTCGGCTATGTGAAGGGCGCCTTTCCTGGTGCGCTGCGCAATGTGCCGGGCGTGCTGGCTTCGGCGGAGCGGGGGACCGTGTTTCTGGATGAGGTGGGGCAGTTGACCCCTGAGCTGCAGGGCAAGCTGCTGCGCGTCCTGCAGGAGAAGGAGATTCGTCCGGCGGGCGCAACGCATCGTATCCCGCTGCATGCGCGCATCCTGGCGGCGAGCAGTGTGGACCTATCAGCGGCAGTGACCAAGGGAACCTTCCGCAAGGACCTGTATTACCGGCTGAATGTGGTGACCCTGCGCATTCCGCCGCTGCGTGACCGGCGAAGTGATATTCCGTTGCTGGCGATGCACTTTCTGGATCGCATGGCGCGGGAGAACGGCCAAATCTATACGTTGAGCGACGATGCTCTGCGCAGCCTGATGGCCTATGACTGGCCGAATAACGTGCGCGAGCTGGAGACGGCGGTGGAGCGCGCCTGCACCATGGCCTCCGGCCCGGTGATTCATATCGCTGACCTGCCGGCCCATTTGCAGAGCCAGGAGCTGGAACTGCGGCGCAACGCAGCGGCGCAGGCCGAGCGCGCGAGCGAGGCTGTACTGCAGAGTGCGCCGGCAATGCCGCGCGTGACGCCGCTTGCCGAGCTAGAGAAGCAGGCGATTCTGACCACCATCAAGCAACTCAAGGGAGACAAGCTGCTGGCGGCGCGCCTGCTGGGCATTGGCAAGACTACGCTCTACCGCAAGCTGAAGGAGTATGGGTTGAGCGAGAACATGGCGATCGACACGCTGGAGCCGATGAACGGCACAAATGGCATGCGATCCGGGATGTAAGGGTCGTCGGGACGGCTGTATGGGACGGGAGGTTGGGCTATGAAGGATGCGGTGATGGGACCGAAGCGGGTTCTGCTGGTTTCTGCATTGAGCAGTGCAAAAGAGTGTGCAGCGGCAATCATGCAGCAGTTGGGCCTGGACGTCGAGATTGTGCCGGGGCGGCGCGAGGCGATGGAGTCGCTCCGCCGCGAGAACTACTCGGCGGTGATCGTCGAAGAATCCCTGGCGGAGAGCGACACACGCGGCGCGGAGATGTTGTGGAAGATGACCGGGTTGGCCATTCCAATGCAGGTGAACTTCGCGCTCATGGGGAGTGCCCGGCTGGTGCGCGACCTGCGGGCGGCACTGGCCCGGCGTGACCAGGATAGAGACGCGGCAGAGCGCGCCGCGTTGGCAACGGTGCAGAGCGAGCTGCGCAATACGGTGTCTGGCCTGGTGCTGCAGACCCAGCTTGCGCTGCATGAGAGCGGGCAGGCACCGCATTTGGAACAGCGGCTGCGACTGATGGCGGAGCTGGCGGGAAACCTGAAGCAGCGGCTGGAGATCGGGCAGGCGTAAGCAGCCTCTAGTCGCCAGCACCCAGGAACTCGCCGCGCTTTGCCGTGTTGTCAAAAGCGTTTCGACGGCGCACTCGCGCCAGTTGCAGGAAGGCCCAGACGGCCAGTCCAGTGGCCACGATCGCCTGGGCTGCGTGGATCCAGAACCAGGTGTCGGCCCCACTTTGGGTGACGAGTGGGCGGGTGGCATCGTGCGGCCAGATCAGCGTGAAGAAGAGCAGAAGGCCCACGATGTGAACGGGAATGGCGGGGATTGTCGAGTTCGTGAGATAGGCTGTGGCGCCGAACGCGACACCAACGAGGAAGTAGAAGAGCAGCTTGGGCCAGACAAACCCTTGCGTCGGTCCGTGAGCGAGCGAGAAGACAACGGATGAGATGGCGACGGCGACTGGGGCGCGGAACTGCCTTTCGAGCGCGCCCTGGAAGTATCCGCGGAAACCGGCTTCTTCCATGAATGGGGAGACCAACGAACCCATCATGATCATGAGCGCCACAGTGATCCGGGGATAGCCCGACATATCTGAGAACGCGTTGGGCGGCATCTTGACCAATCGGAACAGCACGATCCAGATCCCGGCCAACGCAATTACAGAAAATCCACCGGCCAACGCCGCCAGTAGGTATGTCTGCAGGGATCTGTTATTGGCTCGCAGATAGTGACGGCGCGCTTCGGAGGTAGTGCTGGGCCACCATCTTCCGCCCAGATAGCTCCAACCCAGCCACAACAGAAGCGCCATGACTGGAACGGACCACGGAACTGCAGGGCTGCTTTGAAGATTCAGGACAAGCAGGGCACTCCAGATACCGCCGGCGAGGGTGGTGATCGCAAATGCCAACAAGCCGAATCCCACGATCGTCCAAGAGCGAACAGCGAGAGATCGTTGTTCCGCCATGTCCTGCCTCCGGGCGGCTGTGCAAGTGCGAAACAGTGTAATCACGCTGGGGCGGAACAGTCTTCAGTGAAGTGGGAGCTGCGGCAGACATTCCGAAACACTCATCGCGGCGTGTTGCGAAGGCGGGATACGGCGTTGGTAGTATCGGCGCATGTCTATGGAAGTGAAGGCCGGCAAAGTGACGGCCGGCGGCGATGAGATCGCGGTGCGGCCGTGTGTGCCGGGCGATGCGCAGGCGCTCTCGCTGATTGGGGCCGCGACTTTTCTCGAGGCCTTTGCGGGTGTGCTCGAGGGCGAGGACATCCTGAAGCATTGCCGGGTGCAGCATGCGCCGGAGCGCTATGCCGAGTGGCTGGCACGCGATGCATACCGGCTCTGCCTGGCAGAGTTGAAGGGGGCGCCGGTGGGCTTCGCGGTGCTGTCTCCTCCCGACCTTCCCGTAGCGCTGACGACCGAGGATATCGAGCTGAAACGCATCTATCTGCTGCATCGCTTTCAAGGCAGCGGCCTGGGGCGGCGGCTGATGGACTGGTCCATCGAGCAGGGCCGCGCGATGGGCAAGAGGCGCCTGCTGTTAGGCGTCAAGGCGGATAATACGGCAGCGCTCGGCTTCTACGAGCGCGTCGGGTTCGAGCGCATAGGTGAGCGGAAGTTCCTGGTGGGCTCGATGTGGTGCGACGACTATCTCCTGGCGCGGCCTCTGTAGCGCCCTGCCGCCAAGCTCACGGTTCTGGTTGCTGTCGCAGACTGGCGAGAGAACCAAGCTGACGTCCGTCGCTGGTGAAGTTTTCGGGCGCGAGCCATGCCTCGAAGGCCTGGCGGACCGCAGGCCACTCCTCGTCCACGATCGAATACCACGCCGTATCGCGGCTGCGTCCCTTGTAGACGATGGCCTTGCGGAAGATGCCTTCGAAGCGGAAGCCAAGGCGGAGGGCGGCGCGTCGCGAGGGTGCGTTCAGCGCGTCGCACTTCCATTCGTAGCGGCGGTAGCCGAGGTCGTCAAAGGCGTAGCGCATCAGCAGGTATTGGAACTCGGTGGCGGCGCGAGTTTGTTGCAGCCACGGCGACAGATGGATATGGCCTACCTCGACGACGCCGTGCTCCGGCACGATGCGCAGGTAGGAGGTGATGCCCGCAGCGAGGCCTTGCTCATTGAAGAGGGTGAAGTAAAGCGGGTCGCGGGAGGCGGCGTAGCTCTCAAGGCGCTCCCGCCACTCGTCGGGTGTTACGGGCGGATTGGTGAGCAGGTAGGTCCAGAGCCCGTTATTTGCGGGATGGCAGAGCGCTTCGTAAAGCGAGGCCGCGTGGGAGGCAGGGTCAAGGGGCTGGATGCGGCAGTAGCGGCCGGCGAAGCTGCGGTGCGCGGGGTGGGGGCGGGGCTGCCAGTGGGGCACGGTCGGCCCGACCGGCTGGGCGGCACTTGCCTCGGTGTGTCCGTGGATGAGGGGCTGATCCATACGCGATAATCGCAGGCGGCGGTGCGAACGCAAAGTGGGAGAGGAGCATGAACGATGGCAAGAGTGACTGGATTGGGAGGAGTGTTTCTGCGGGCGCGTGACCCGAAGGCGTTGACAAACTGGTACGCAGAGCACCTGGGCGTACCGGTGACAGAGTGGGGCGGCGTCCTGTTTGTATGGGACGAGTGCGCGGCGCCGGATGGCCATGGGGCGACCGTGTGGTCGCTTTTCCCGGCGGATACCGACTACTTCGGCGAGAGCGGCCAGCAGGCGATGCTGAACTTCCGCGTCGACGATCTGGATGCGCTGCTTGAGCAGCTCCGGGCCAAGGGTGTGTGGATCGATCCGAAGCAGGTGGATGAAGCGAATGGGCGATTCGCCTGGATCAGGGATGGCGAAGGAAGCCGGGTGGAGCTGTGGCAGCCAAAGACTACCGAGTGATCTCGGTTGTCGCGCCGAGTCAGGGCAGGTACTTCGCGGGAATCGGGCTGGTGGGGCTTTCTTCGTCCCAGAGGATGGTCACGACCCAGTAGCGGTCTCCGTCCTTGAGCAACTGGATGGAGTTGATGCCGCGGGCGAAGGGCTGCCCATCCTTGGTGCGGCGCGACTCATAGGTCGAGAAGACGTGCACGATGTGGCCGAAGCCTTCCGTTGTGGCGTGGATGCCGCGTTCGAAGAAGCCCTTCTCGAGGGCGGGACCGGCGCGTTCAATGTATTGGTCCACAGTGAGTGGCAGCACGTCCGCGCCGTTACCGGTCTTGCTGTGCCGTGTGGGGATGAGGCGAGCATCGGGAATGAAAAGCGAGCGCATGCGCGTCCAGTCACGCGGCTGACCGACAGGGCCGGAGATGACGTCGTATAGCGCGGACAGGAGGGCGTCGACCGAGTGGACGTCGGCAGGGTTCGCCTTCGGCCAGTCAGGATGCGCAGCGATGGAGGTCGGCAGCTGGGCCTTAGCGGGTGGTGTGCCCGGCGGTGGTGTGCTGCCCGCGGGCGCGCTGGCTGATTGCGCGAAGACGGCAGAAGCGAGCAGAGGCAAGAGCGCAAGACCGGCGAAGCGTGTGCGGACCATGCGAGGCACGGTATCACAGGCTGATGCGGAGCTCACGCGCCGGCGGGGGACCAGGTCTGCGGGCGCCACTTACGGCATGGTATGAGTGCCGTGCGTGACAGCGCCGCCGGCGCGCAGGGCTGCGGCAACGAGGACGGTCTCGGCGAGCTCCTGATCGGTGACTTGCGCCGCGCGTGCCTTCCTGGTGTGGATCTCGATGCAGTACGGGCACTGCGTGGTGAGGGCGACGGCAACCGCCATCAGCTCCTTGTACTTGACGGGGATGGCACCGTCAGCCATTGCCGCCTTGTCGAACTCGGAGAAGGCCTGCATCGCGGCAGGCGCATGTGCGGCGATCGTCTTCAGCTTCGCCATGTTCTTCATGTCGTACATAGAGGGGTCTCACTTTCGAGATAGGTATGTTGGGTCTTTGAGAGCCTGCGGAAGCCCAGTGCGGCAGGGAACAAGCCGGGGAACAGCTTACCTCAGCCCAAGGCGAGACGGGATTCCAGAGAGATCGTACGCTGGGGCGGAGGGGGGCCTGGTAGAGGCGCTGATAGAAACAGCGAAGCGCGCGAACTGGGGAGGGCTCGCGCGCTTCGAACTGCCGGGGGAGGGGACCAGAGGGGGTTAAGCTTCTTCTTCCTCGTCAACACCTTGCTCGTCTTCGTCCTCTTCTTCGTCCTCTGCGCTGGCCTCCTTCAGGAGCGGCTTGGAGGCGGCGAGGATCTTCTTGCCGGCTTCGGCCTCTTCGTTGAGGGTTTCGGTCAGTAGCGAGACGATCTCCCTTTCGCCAAGTGTCTTGGCGATAGCGATGGCTGCGGTATAGCCGGCGATTTCGTAATGCTCGATGCGCAGGGCGGCGCCGGCAATGCAGACGTCTTTGGCAGCGCCCTCCTCTTCGCTCTCCAATTGCTCGTTACCCTCGGCGACCAGGCCTTCCATGCCTTTGCAGAGTTCACCGGCGGGCTTCTCTTCCAACTGCTGGAAGATCTGCTTGAGTCGATCTACCTGATCCCTGGTTTGCTGCAGGTGCTCGGTGAAAAGGGTCTTCACCTCTTTGTTCCCGGCACCCTTCGCCATTTTCGGCAGGGCTTTCACTAGCTGGTTCTCGGCGCTGTACAGGTCCCTCAGCTCATCTACCAGAACGTCACGCAGGCTCATGTTTCTCTTTCTCCTTTGAAGAAGCGGCGGCGGGATCGCGCCTGCTGGTGGGATGTGTGGCGACGTGGGCGCGGTTGGCCTTTGTTGCGCTCTATGCGCGGTCTTGAGCATATGGAAGCGAATGCGCGGTGAATCGCGGCTATGGGAAGTGAGCGGGCAACAGCCTGGGCGGCAGAGGCCGCTTACAATCAGGCGACGCTGGTCGCAGCCGTGTTCGGTGGCATATCGAGTGGCTGCCACATCTGTTTCAAATCTTCGGGAGGACATCGTGGATCGTCGTCACTTTCTTGCTGTATCGCTGGCCACCTCGGCTGCTGCGCTAACGCGTGAGGCTGCCGCCCAGACGCCAACAGCGCAAGCCCGCGAGTACTATCAGCTCCGCCGCTATCAGTTACAGTCCGGTGGGCAGCCGAAGCTGGTGGAGAGCTACTTCGCCGATGCGCTGATCCCTGCGCTCACACGGATGCGGATCGGTCCGGTAGGCGCGTTCAAACTGGACTACGGGACGGAGACGCCGGCGCTGTACCTGCTGATGCCGGGGAGCTCACTCGAAGATCTGGCGGCGGTGGACCTGCGGCTGGCCAAGGATGAAGCCTTCCTGAAGGCAGCGGAGCCGTTCTGGAATGCTCCGGCGACGGCGCCAGCGTTCGTACGGGTCGAGAGCGCGTTGCTGGCTGCCTTCGAGGGATGGCCGCGGCTGACGCCGCCTCCAGCGTCGGCGAGCAAGACGAAACGGATCCTTCAACTGCGCACCTATGAGAGTCCGAGCTACGCGGACCACGTCCGCAAGGTGGAGATGTTTCACAACGGCGAGTTCGAGATTTTCGTAAAGGCGGGCGCGCGGCCGGTGTTCTTCGGAGACACGCTGGTGGGTCCACGGCTGCCGAGCCTGACCTATATGCTGGCCTTTGCGAATATGCAGGAGCTGGAGGCTTCCTGGGCGGCATTCAGCGCGAACCCGGACTGGAAAAAGCTGCAGAACTCCCCGCGATACAACTACGAATCGATCGTGAGCAACATCACGAACCTGATTCTGAGTCCGCT
>JAOAPJ010000220.1 GCA_025462805.1 Acidobacteriaceae bacterium | reverse complement strand
GCCCGCTTCCCTCAGGTGCTCGCGACGCACCCCCGCAAACGCAGGATCGTGCACCAGCAGATACGCCAGCTCGCCCCCCTGTTGGACAAGATGCGTCTGCGACAGCGCGTGGACGTGCTCATGGAAGCTCGGGATCCCCAGTGATTCAGCCAGCACCAGCCCGGAATCCTTGAAGCTCAGCGTCTGATCGAAGTCGCTCAGCAATAGAAAATCCCGCGTGCCTGACGACCTGCTCATCTGTGTCATCGCTGCTCCCTCCCGGTCACCCGGCGATCCCCAACGGCCGCACACACCTGTGCGATTCGCCGCTCTTTGCTAAGAAGCAGCATCTGTGCTTTCCTGGCCACAATCGTGGCCGGGGTTCCGTGCCGAGGCAACTGTTCATCTACTCAGGAATAAAGGCCGGCTCCAGACGAACGCATCCCATCCTCCTCCTCATCCCAAATAACTGTGACCGCACGCGGCCGCAGGAGGATGCATGTACCACCACGTGAAAAAGCTCATGTACGACGTCAATGTGGGCGAGCCGGACGTCCGCTTTGGAAAAATTCTGCTCGAACAATTCGGCGGCGCCAACGGCGAGCTCGCCGCCGCCATGCAATACACCATCCAGGGCTGGAGCTGCGATGATCCCGAACGCAAAGACCTGCTCATGGACATCGGCACGGAAGAGATCAGCCATCTCGAAGTCGTCGGCGCGCTCATCCGCATGCACTTGAAGCCGGTCAAGCAGGCCCTCAACCAGGCCGAGGAGGACCCGCTCGTCGCGGTCACCGGCGGCGGCGGGCTCAACCTGCTCAACTCGGCCGGCAATCCCTGGACGGCCGACTACCTTAAAATCTCCGGCGAGCTCGACGTCGATCTGCGCAACAACATCGCCGCCGAGGCCCGCGCCAAGATCACCTACGAGCGCATCATGCACCTCACCGACGACCGCGGCACCAAGGAAGCCCTCCAATTCCTCATGACCCGCGAGATCACCCACATGAAGGCCTTCACCGCCGCCCTCGACTCGCTCGGCAAAGACCGCTTCACCATCGGCCTGCTTCCGCCCACCCCCGGCATCGTCGACGAGTACTACAACGACTCCACCGGCGACGGCCCGCTCGGCAAAGATGGCGTCGGCTCCTGGATCGGCAAGGACGGCCTCAAGGTCGCGAACACACCTGAGTTCATCCAGGAGATCGGCAAGAGCATCAAGAAGGGCGAGGAGCTGGCCCGCAAATCCTCCTCTATGCCCCCCACCGCCACCGCCGCCGGACAGAAGATCGCCTGAGCCGTCACCGCAACCGTCCAGTTAACGCTGCCTTTATCGTTGACTTCGGCCCAAAAACCACCACAAAACCACACGGCCCGCCACCCCGGCGGGCCGTACTCCGGCTCGACCGCGCGCCATGCGCAAACCCGCCACAGCGCCCATGTACGATGAAAAGTTCCCATGCCCACTCACCCCACTCTCCTCGTTCATGGCGGCGCCTGGGCCATTCCCGATAACGCCGTTGAAGCCCACCGCAGCGGCGTCCGCAGTGCACTCCTCGCCGGCTACGCTCTGCTCGATCGCGGTGCCACCGCCGTCGATGCGGTCGAAGCCGCAGTCGCCATCCTCGAAGACGATGAGACCTTCGACGCCGGCCGCGGCTCCTTTCTCACCCGCGATGGCCGCGTCCAGCTCGACGCGCTGCTCATGGACGGTGGCGTCAGCGGCACCATGCGCGCCGGGGGCGTCGCCTGCGTGGAGCGCCTGCGCAACCCCATCCACGCCGCCCGCCTTGTGCTCGATAAGAGCCCCCACGTCTACTTCGTCGGCCGCGATGCCGAAGCCTTCGCTGCCGAACACGGCATGCCCCTCATCGACAACGCCGAGTTGGTGCTTCCCCGCGAACGTGCCCGCCTCGCCGACGCGCAACAAAAGGAGCGCGACGGTCTGCCGGACGAGACTTTCTCTGGCGCACCGCGGGGGCCAGCGATCACCGCCGCCCAGATGGACATGGAAGCTCCCGGTCTCGCCCATCCCTTCGATTCCCACGACACCGTCGGCGCCGTGGCGCTCGATGCCGGCGGCAATCTCGCGGCGGCCACCTCCACCGGAGGCACGCTCAACAAAGCCCCCGGCCGCGTTGGCGACTCCTCGCTGATCGGCTGCGGCTGCTATGCCGATAACCTCAGCGCCGCCGTCTCGCTCACCGGCTGGGGCGAGCCCATCATGAAGCTCGTGCTCGGCAAGTGGGCGGTGGACCGCGTGCTCTCTGGCGATGCACCCGCCGACGCCGCGCAGGCCGCCATCGCCTACCTCTTCCGCCGCCTTGGCGGCCACGGCGGTATCATTCTGCTCGGCCCGGACGGCCGCTACGGCATCGCCCACAACACCCCGCGCATGGCTTGGGGGATCTGCACCCAGCAGGGAGTGCAATTAGGGATCCAGGCGTGATCCAGCAGCAGAACAAAATCATCCTGGCCTCGGCCTCGCCCCGCCGCCGCGAACTCCTGACGCAGGCCGGCTTCACCTTCGAAGTCGCCAGCGCCAACATCCCGGAGGTGCGCCGGCTCGGCGAAGACGCCATCTCCTTCGCCACGCGGCTCGCCTTGGAAAAGGCCGAGGCAGTCGCCGCCGCCACCCCGAACCTGTCCCCCAGTGCACTGGTTCTCGGCGCCGATACCGTCGTCCTCGTGGATGACGAGATCCTCGGCAAGCCTCATGACGCCAGTGATGCGGCACGCATGCTGCGCCTGCTGTCCGGGCGCACACACCAGGTCATCACCGGCGTTTGCCTGCTGCGTGGCCCGCGGCAACCGGACGCAGGACGAGAGAGCAGCGCCCTTCAAAGCGCAGCCGAAGTGACATTTGTAAAGTTCACCACGCTATCCGATCAGGAGATTGAGGAGTACGTTGCGACCGGTGAGCCGCTCGATAAGGCCGGCGCCTACGCCATCCAAGGCCGCGCCGGACGCTGGGTCCCGCGCATCCATGGCTGCTACTTCAATGTCGTGGGTCTGCCGCTTGCCCTGGTCAGCGCCATGATCGAAGGTATGTAGCGCACCCCAGCCGTCTGACGCTCCGCCGATTCCGCCGCGTCATCCTGAGCAGAGCGGCGGACCCGCCGTTACGCAGCGGGGCGCTTCCGGCACCGCTCTGTCGGACGCGCCGACGCAGGGACCTGTTTCGCTGGTTTCTGCATCAGCATCACGATCCGTCCCAGCACCGCCGTCAATAGAAGTAGTTCAATCGTTAGTGGCATCGGACAGTCCTCCCCCAAAAAGAGCCCTCGCTCCGCCGTCAGATCGTGCGAGCGATCATTTCGGCAAGAAGCGCTGTTCTGTAGACGAGGGAATCCACCTCAATGGATTCATTATCTGCATGCGCGCCCTTACCAACGGCACCCATGCCATCCAGCGTTGGTACTCCCAGGGCCGAGGTGAAGTTGCCGTCCGACCCTCCGCCCGTGGCCGCCTCTTCCAGCGGGATGCCCAGCTCCGCGGCCATTGCCTGCGCCAGTTCAAACAGTGCCACCGTTCCCGGCGTCCTCTCCATTGGCGGCCGGTTCAGCGCACCGCTCACAGCCAGCCGGCACTCCGGGTCGCGCGGCTCTAATCCCCGCAGCCGCCGCTCGATCTCCTCTCCGTCCTTGAGCGTCGCCACCCGCACATCGATCTCGGCCCAGGCCGCGGCCGCCACCACGTTCGGCTGGGTCCCGCCGCCGATCACGCCGACGTTCAGCGTTGTTCCGCGTTCCGTGTCGGTCAGGGCGCCGATCTGCTCGATCTGCCAAGCCAGCTCGCGCACTGCGCTATGGCCGGCATTGAAGTCCACGCCGCTGTGAGATGGAACCCCCGAGACCTCCAACCGGAAATGGCCCACACCCTTGCGCATCGTCTTATACGCGCCTTGCGGGCCCTGCGCAGGTTCCAGCACAAAGACTGCGCGGCACCCACGAGCGATCGCTTCGATCAGCTCCCGCGAGTCGTGGCTCCCCGTCTCCTCATCGCCGCTCAGCAGCATCACCACCGGCCGCGCCGGGTCCACCGCCCGCACCAGCCGCAACGCCTCTATGGCCATTACGACCCCAGCCTTCATATCCAGCACACCCGGTCCATACGCCCAGCCGTCCTTTACTCGCCACGGCATGCAGGCGAGCGTGCCCATCGGCCACACCGTGTCCAGATGACCCAGCAGCAGCACCGGCCGGCGCGGGTCGTCCGGATCGCCGAAGCGCGCCTCCAGAACCCCCGCACTCCCGGTGCGCAGGTGGCGCAACACCCGCCCACCCAGCTCCTCTGCCCATCCGGCCAACATCGATTGCGCCGTGCTGACGCCCTCCGGCTGGGATGTAGGACTTTCCTGGTGAACCAACTCGGCTACCCTCTGTAGCAGTCGATCGCGCTGCTGCTGGAGCTTCTCTACCCACGCGCGGCTACGGCTAAATCGCTGACCAGCAGAGGTTTGTGCATGCACGGGACTCGGCCTCTTGTGTGGTATCTCTGCCATTGCAGGCCCTTTTGTGTCGCACCTTTGCAACAGTGAAACTTTTCCCAACATGGGTAGTCTATTCGCTTGAGGTTGTGGGGCAGGGGTGCCCAAGCAGAATGCAGGCACAACTAGAACAAACAATTGCCGGCAGCATCATCTTTTCAGGAATCGGTCTTCATAGTGGCGCCCCCGTTCAGATGCGGCTCCTTCCCGCGCAGGCGGGGACCGGCATCGTCTTCCGCCGCACTGACCTCGACAATTTTGAAATCCCCGCCACCGGCAAAAACGTCGCCCGCGTCTCCTATGCCACCAGCCTGATGCGGCAAAGCGTGCTCATCTCCACCACCGAGCACCTGCTCTCCGCATGCGTTGGCACCGGCATCGACAACGTCACGGTCGAGCTCGACAATCTCGAGCTCCCCATCCTCGATGGCAGCGCCATGCCGTATGTGCAGGCCTTTCAGCGAGTTGGTATCAAGGTGCAGCGTCGCCGCCGCGAGTACATCCGCATCCTGCGCAAGGTCGAGGTGCGTGAAGGCGACAAGTTCATCGGCGTCTATCCCGGCGACGGTTACGCCATCACCTACGAAATCGACTTCCCGAAGCCCATCGGCCGGCAGGAGATCACCGTCGACCTCGCCGCCGACGCCTATGGTGCCGAAATCGCGGCTGCCCGTACCTTCGGCTTCCGCGAAGACGAGCGCATGCTGCGCAACATGGGCCTGATCCGCGGCGCGTCGGAGGAGAACGCCATCATCCTCACCCGCGGCGGTGTGCAGAACGGTGATCTGCGCTTCCCCGACGAGTTTGTGCGCCACAAGGTGCTTGACCTGATCGGTGACCTCGCCCTGGCTGGGCGCCGCATCCTCGGCCGTGTGGTTGCCGAACGCGCCGGGCACGCCATGCACACTGCGCTCGTCTCACGCCTGCTCGCGGATCGCTCCGCCTGGGAGTTGGTCACCTGGCCCCAGATCGAGGTCCGTCGTCCCGCCCGTACCGTGCGCCTGGCACCTGTACAGGTCTAGTCAACCAAGCCGCGGCCAGCCAAGCCGCGGCCAGTCAAGACGCGCAGCGAAGACGCGCTTCCCCAACCTGGTCCGACGAGCTGGAAGTTAGTAGCTGGAAGCTGCGGTCTGCGTCTGCGCGCTGCGCTCCGCCTCGCGCGCCTGCCGCACCTCAGCCGCAATCGCGTACTTCAGGGCATGGACGCCTGTGCCACTGACCGCAGAGATCGCATAAAACGGCAGTTTGCGCCGCTTGGCCATCGCCTGCAGCTTCTTCAACTTCTCCGGATTTGCGACGTCGACCTTGGACGCCACCACCAACATCGGCTTCTCGTCCAGGCCGTGGCCGAAGCTCTTCAGCTCCGTCTGGATCACTTTGAAGTCATCCACCGGCGACTCGCGTCCGCTCCCATCCGACACGTCCACCAGGTGCACCAGCACGCGGGTGCGCTCAATATGTCGCAGAAACTGCACGCCAAGGCCGGCGCCGCCGCTTGCGCCCTCAATCAGCCCGGGAATGTCTGCGACCACGAAGCTCTCTTCGTGTGGCGCTTCGCCAACTGTAACGACGCCCAGATTGGGCTCAAGCGTGGTGAAGGGATAGTCGGCGATCTTGGGCCGGGCTGCGGAGAGCCGCGCGATCAGCGTGCTCTTGCCGGCATTGGGATAGCCCACCAGCCCCGCATCGGCGAGCAGCTTTAGCTCCAGCCGGAAGCTGCGCTCTTCGCCCGGACGTCCCGACTCGTGCTCCCGTGGCGCCTGGTGCGTCGAGGTGGCAAAGTGCTGGTTGCCCCGTCCCCCCCGCCCCCCGCGCGCAATCACAATCCGCTCATCGGGATGCGCGAAGTCATGGATGAGCTCCCCGGTCTCGTCGTCATAGAGCGCCGTGCCCACGGGAACCTTCAGCACCAGGCTTTCGCCATCGCGACCGGTGCAATTCGAGCCCTCGCCGTGCCGGCCGCGTTCCGCCTTGTGCTCCGGGTTGAAGCGAAAGTGCACCAGTGTGTTATGCCGTTCGCTGGACTCCATCACCACATCGCCGCCGTGGCCGCCATCGCCGCCCGACGGCCCACCACGCGGTACAAACTTCTCCCGGCGAAAGGCCATGCAGCCGTTGCCGCCATCGCCTGCCTTCACCCGAATCCTTGCTTCATCAATAAACATGTCTTCTCT
>JAOAPJ010000227.1 GCA_025462805.1 Acidobacteriaceae bacterium | reverse complement strand
TGGATCAGCGCCAGCTCCGGCGCCAGCAGCTTCAGCACCGCCGCCGTGGCCGGCTGATTGTTGACGAAGACGCGGCCCTTGCCGCCGGCGGCAATCTCGCGCCGCAGCAGAATCTCGCCATCCCCGGCATCGATGCCATGCCCGGCGAGGATGCGCTCCGCCTCTTCCGTCCCTTCGAAGACGCATGAGACGACTGCCCTCTCCGCCCCGTGCCGCACCACGTCGCTCGATGCTTTGCCGCCCAGCAGCAGCGCCAGCGCGTCCACCAGAATCGACTTTCCCGCGCCCGTCTCGCCGGTCAGCAGGTTCAATCCCGGACCCAGTGCGGCCACCGTGTGATCGATGACTGCATAATTCTCCGCGCGCAGTTCCAGCAACATTGTGGCTCGCCCGAGGCCGAGCATAGCAGAGCAAGGCGCCCCGCTCGCTTCATCCCACGCCGCCCGCGATTGCGGCCTCCACCGTCGCGGGTAACCATCAGGGTTAGCAGCCAAGGCACTGCGGATCGGCGTCCTCGCCCAACTCCACCCTTTCGCCGCCGCACACCCCACCGGCCACCAGCAATTCACCACACGTTCACCACGGTTTCCGGTCCAAAAACCAGCAGAAAATGCACGGCAAAGTGCGGTTTTCCAGGGCATGGAGTAGCCCTTTCGTCACGTCCTCTCCCTATCCGCTGCCCCTTGTTCCTGCTACCCTTTCCAAGAGCCGCAGATGACAGCCCATACGATTCTCCTCACGATCCTCCTGCTCTTCCAGAGCGATGACCAGGGCGTGCCGATGCCCGCGCCGGCGTCGGGCGGCAACGAGCTGCTGCAGATGCTTCGCTCCAGCGGTGCTGTCGCGCTGACCGTACTGGCATTGCTCGCAATAGCCAGCCTCTTCTCCTGGGCCATCATCCTCGGCAAATGGCTCAGCTTCCGCAGGGCCAGGTCCCAGAGCCGCAGCTTTCTGCGCGCCTTCCGCAAGGCCGCCCGCCTGCAGGAGATCGGCGCCGTCTCCGAGCAGTACAAGCCGAGCCCGCTGGTGAATGTCTTCGATGAGGTGTACGAGACCTACCGCCGCCAGACCGGAGGCTTCGGGCCACCACGCAATATCACCGCGCTCGAACGCACCGCGCAGTCCGCCTCCAGCGAGGCCCTGACCTACATGGAGCAGCGCCTGACTTGGCTGGCGACGATCGGCGCTATCTCGCCCTTCATCGGCCTCTTCGGCACCATCATGGGTATCGTCGATGCCTTCCGCGGCCTGGGCACGGCAGGCGCCGCTACCCTGCGCGCGGTCGCGCCCGGCGTCTCCGAGGCGCTCATCACCACGGCGGCGGGCCTGCTGGTTGCGATTCCAGCTGTCGTCGCCTACAACCAGTTTTCTGCCCGCATACGCGAATTCGGTTCCCGTATGGACGACTTCGCGCGCGAACTGCTGAACAGCATGGAAGAGATCACGCTGCGGCCGCAGCAGGACCCGCTGGAACGCGACCGGGCCGAGCAGCGAGAGAGCATGCGGGAGACCGGCCGTGGCGTTTACTAACGCGGGCGGCCGCACGCAGTCGGCACTGGCGGACATCAACATCACCCCGCTTGTCGACGTAGTGCTGGTGCTGCTGGTCATCTTCATGCTCACGGCGCCGGTGTTGCAGTCCGGCATCGACGTGGCGGTACCGAAGACGCGCACCGTGCGCGAAGCCACCGAGCAGCGCGAGGTCATCACCATCGATCGCGACCAGAAGGTCTTCCTCGGCGACCACCCGATCAACGTCAGCGAACTCCCTGCGCGACTGCATCATCCGGACGCTGACCCTGCCAAGCAGATCATCTACCTGCGTGCGGATGAGCGCGTGCCCTTTGGGGCCTTTGCCTCCGTGATGGATGCGGTCAAGCAAGCCGGCATCACCAACGTCTCCATCGTGACGCAGCCGCTCACCAACGCCCCGGCTCAGAAGTAGGTCGCGCATGCCGATAGACGTGGACGAACGATACGAGCGCCGCGCCCCCTTCGCCGGGCCGTTCGCTGAATCCATCTTCCTGCACATCGCTATCATCGGCAGCCTTTTCCTCACGGCTTGGCTACACTCGCGCGTTCATGGCAATGAATGGGGCCAGAACATGGATGCCGGTTCGATCCAGGCCAACCTGGTCTCGAACGCTCCGTCCATTCCGCTGCCGCAGACGCAAAAGCCTACCGACAACGTGCTCGCCACCGAGACCCCAAGCCCCGCCCCCGCCATCGAAAAGGAGCAGACAGTGCCTGCTCCGGACCTGAAGGCCATCCCGATCCCGACCAAAGAGAAGGAGAAACAGCCGCCACCGAAGAAGGAAGCGCCGGTGTCGCAGCAGCAGCAGAAGCATCCGCAGCCTCAGCAGCCGCCCAAGGACCGCGCCAACTTCGGTGAGCAGCAGGCAGCTAACCTGCCTAAATCGTCGGCGCAGCAGCAGCAGGGGCCGGCTGCCCCGGTGTCCGTCGCTGGCGGCGGCGGCTTCCGCTTTCCCTATTACGTCGCCATCATCCAGCGAAAGACGCAGGAGAACTGGCTGAAGCAGGAGGTCGATCCCTCCACACCCGCCGGGGCCAAGGCGTACATCTTCTTCACCCTGTCGCGCGAGGGCGCGCCCTCCGACGTCACGGTCGGGGAATCGAGCGGCTCTGCGTCGCTTGACCAATCTTGTTTACGCGCCGTGCAACGTGTTGACAGTTACGGTCCCCTACCTTCTGGGTACAGCGGTTCGACGCTACAAGTGTCATATTATTGTGAATTCACCGGTCGCTAATGGAGACAACCCCCCAAGTGCCTACATCCAGCACGACGCAACGACTGTGGTCCTCTCTCTCCCTTGCTGTTGGCTCCTTACTTCTCTCGCTTGTTGCGGGCACCCTCCACGCACAGGACTGGGTCAGAACTGGTTCTAACCTCGGCGTCGAAAAGATCCGGATGGCCGCAGCAGACTTCAAGCCTGCCTCCACCGATCCGCAGACCCCTGTCCTCAAGACGACCTTCGATAACACGCTCTATAACGACCTCACCAACGCCGGCATCTTCGATATGGTCTCGAAGAGCCTGGCGCCTGCCGTTACACCTGCAACGCCGGCTGAGGTGAACCTTCCGCAGTGGTCCGGCGCGCCTGCGAACGCCGCGATGCTCGCGCTCGGCTCGCTGGGCGTCAACGGTGGCCGCCTGAATGTGAGCGGCTATCTGATCGACGTGAAGGAGGCCGGCTCGCCGGCCATCGTCGGCAAGCAGTATGGCGAACTCGCCACGCAGGACAATGCACGGCTGATCGCGCACAAGTTCGCGGACGAGATCATCCTGCGGCTCGGCGGCGGTGTGAACGGCATCGCCGAGACCAAGATCTACTTCGTCTCGTCGCGCTCCGGCGTGAAAGAGATCTGGGCCATGGATTATGACGGCCAGGGCGAGCACGCGGTCACCCACCTGGGCGAGCTCTCCTTGTCTCCGCACGTCTCACCGGACAATAGCCGGGTCGCCTTCGCCTCCATGGGCAAGACCGGATGGACGATTCGGATGTACTCGGTTGTCCTCGGCCGCATGGTGAGCTTCCCCTCACCCGGCGGCACCACGATCTCGCCGTCGTGGTCGGCAGATGGAGCCCACATGGCGTACTCCTCTGACAGATCGGGAGACCCGGAGATCTGGGTCTCGGATGCGAATGGCGGCGCCTCGCATCGGATCACCACCTTCCGTGGCCCCGATGTCTCGCCCTGCTGGAATCCCAAGACGAACAACCAGAT
>JAOAPJ010000222.1 GCA_025462805.1 Acidobacteriaceae bacterium | reverse complement strand
GTTTCCGCACATGGACTCGGCCTCGAGGCGGTCGGGAGGGATGAACGAGTCGATATAGAGGCCGTGCGCCTTCGCACCTGCACTCGATCCCGCCTCGATGTGACACACGGCTCTGGGCGGAATCCAGGGAAGAATGTCCCTGATCTCGTCCATGGGCAATGGCGTGTGGCGGGGCCCCCGCAGGACGGCAAGGACATCCGCTGCCGCCCTCCAGCTCTCCTGATGGCCAATCAGGGCGAAATCGATTCCGCTATCTGTAACCCTCTCCGTTACACCGGCAACTGAGCCACCCATGCAAGTGTCACCTCCCCGGGCAGGCCCAGCAGGTCGAGTGTCTTCAGATACTGCTGCAGCGATACTCCGCGCAGCTCCGCGGGAGTCAAGCTCACCTGAGGCAGCGCGGGCTTCACACAGGTGTCGTGGCACACCTCGCAATGTCCGTCCCTGCATTGCTTTCGAAGCATCTCCGCAAGCGTGGTCATTACGTCGACATGAAGGCGGTGCACTTTGGCGTCGAAACGCTGCGCGTCCAACTCCCGTTCCGCTCTCAGAATCGCCAGGGCATGCTCAACGTGCTCCTCTTCTTCTGCTGCTATCCCAGCGAACGTCTTGCCCAGGCTGCCTGGGGCCACTTTGCCAACTCGGGCATAGCTTGCCACGGCGAAGGATTCCAGCATGATCTCCTGGACGATCAAACAGCCGATGAAATCGCGATCGGCGATGCAGCGCATGAACGCTTCCCGCAGACGCTTCCAGTACTTTGCGTCGACGTTATTCGCCACCTGGACCCCGATCTTCCGGCCCTCGGCAGCAAACCGGGCAGCATGCCCTTGTTCCCCCTGCGCATGCTCCAGCGCATCGGCTACTTCTTCGGGATCGTCACATATCTCGGACAGAGAGGTGTAGTTCATCGCGGCTATGAGTTCACCGGTCATCGCCTGTGCCAGCACGTCTTGCCATATCGGCGCACTGGGTAAGAAAGACGTAGTTCCGATGGGAAGTGGACAGTCTAGGCTGATTGCGGGCTCCATACATCCTCCATAGGATCAACATGCTTGGCCCTGGAGTGCAGAGGCCTTTCGCGACTGGTTTGGTCGCTGGCTGCTGCACTCATGATTCGCTGCCCCTTCATGCCGAGTGGCATGCAAGGCTGCGGCAAGTCACACCGGCTCACGATAGTGGCGCAGCCGTACCGCTGCCGCGAGGAAGGCCGCGGCTACCACCAGCCCGCTCCACAGGCCTGGACTCATCAGAAAACGCCCGGGATTCAGGTGTGCCAGCGGGTCCATCGACATGCTCCCTGCGGTGAATGCGGCACCTTCCGGGCCGCCACTCAAGCGGTACGCCATCAGGGCGCCGAAGTGCGAGGTGTTGAACGCAATCTTCTCCACGACGCCGATGGCGAGCGGCGGCAGTGCAGCCCACAAGAACGCGGCGCGGCGCGACCAGCTTGAGACCAGCAGCAGCCAGCTCCAGATCGGCGCGTACCAGAGCGCGTGGATCGCCACCAGGTGATAGAGCAGCATCAGCGACATCTGCCAGAACGACAGATGATTCCATAGCTCCGCGATGCTCTTTCCGCTTGCCAGGAGGACTGCGGTGCCCAGCAGCAGCATCACACATTGGGTTGCAATGGTGATCGCAAAGGTGAGCAGCGGGATGACGAGGAGCGGAATGCTCGCCTTCGACAGCACCGTCATAAGATCCGAGACGGGCAGCGATTTCCAGAACAGAATGCTGCGGTCGCGACGCTCCCTCTGCAGCGCGTCGAGGCAGTAGAACACCGCGACAAGAAACGTAGTGGCCATGATGAGCAGCGCCGCAAAGCTGACCTGCTGATTGAAAGGCACGTGTTGCTGTAGGGGCTTCGTGCCCCCCATCACAACCCGAATCCTGTCAGGCAGGCGAGTCAAGCTGATGAGGAGTCCAACGGGGATGAGAGCCGCGACAGCCAGCGGTGCAATATAGATGGATCGGTTCTCCCACAGCTCTCGCCGCACCGACCAATAAATGCGCTGCCTCAGGGGAATACCTGCCGACGCGGCTGCATGCGATTCGAGGTGAGACTCGCCGATCACATTCGATGGAACGTTCATCGAACCGCTCCTTGTGGCTGCGCAGCTCTCGGCGCCTGGGCGTCCTGGTTACCGACCAGCGCTACAAACAGGTCGGCGATGCTGGCAGTACGGACCTCGCCCAGCGCGGCGAGCTGTTGACGATCGGCTTGGTCGAACAACAGAATGCTGCGACCGAGTACGCTGCGCTCGTGAATGGGATGGAGCGCCCGCGCGGCGGCGACCTGCTCCGGACGCACGGCCAGCTCCAGATAGCGTGACTCCAGCTCTTCTATGCTGCGCTCCAGCAGGATGCGGCCCCGGTGGATGAACATTACATCCGTGAGGACGTGCTGAATCTCTTCTACCTGGTGTGTCGTCATGATGATCGTCCGCGTGCCATCGAAGTAGTCGTTCAGCAGGGAGTCATAGAACTGCTTGCGATAGAGAATGTCGAGCCCGAGCGTCGGCTCATCCAGCACCAGCAATCTGGCATCGATGGCCATGATCAGGGCGAGGTGCAGTTGTGTCACCATGCCCTTCGAGAGTTCCCTCACCTTGCTGGAGCGGCTGATCGTTGTCCTCGCAAGAAAACTCTCCGCCTTCGCCCGGTCGAACCGTGGATGCACGCCGGCGACGTACTCAATCACCTGCGACACCCGTATCCAGCGAGGCAGCACGGCTACATCAGCAATGAAACAGACATCGCGCATGAGCTGATCGCGCTCCGTCCATGGGTCGCGATCGAGGACCTTCAGTTGCCCCTGATAGGGCGTAAGGCCGAGAATCGCGTTCAGTGCCGTAGTCTTGCCTGCGCCGTTCGGACCGATGATTCCAAGAATGCGGCCCTCCTCAACCCGGAGGTCAATGCTGTCCAGCGCGATGGTCTTGCCGAACGCTTTATGGAGCCCGCGCGCTTCTATGCATGTCATGGCTTTAGCGCTGCTCCTTTGCAGCTTTGCGCGCCGCTCGGCGGTTTGCGGCTGCATCCAGCAGCTCTTCCGGCTTCAGGCCGAGCCGCTGGATGGTGGCATAGACAACTGGCCATTGTTCCGCAAGGAACCTCTGGCGCTCTCCCTCGAGCAGCAGCCCATGGGCGCCCACCTTGATGAACATGCCAAGTCCTCGCCTCTTCTCCACTAGCTGCTCGTCCACCAGTTGCTGGTATCCCTTCAGAACGGTGAGGGGATTAACACGATATTCGGCCGCAACAGTTCGCACCGAGGGCAGCGGATCGCCCTCCTTGAGCACGCCGTCAAGCATCATCGCGACCACGCGATCGCGAAGCTGGCGGTAGATCGGCTGACTGTCGTTCCATTCATGATCCATTCTTTGCTTCAGATATTCCCTGTGCTCTGAGCTGCCATACGGGTCAGATAGCCGCGAAACCAGAGGTGGGGGCGAGTCGCCAGGATCAAGCACGGAACCTCCTCCTTCTCGCCGCCACCCGCAGATGTTGAGTGTGTCACTTGGTGCGCTTCAGATCGAGCAATCCACCCATCTGTTTGCCGTTCGCCATCGCAAACTCCCAGAGCTCCGTGTGGTGATCGGCGTCGATGAGATGGAAGACAACATGCTGCATATGGCCCTCCTGAGAACTGAGAAGGTTAGTGGCTTCAAGGAAGTTGAAGGTGATGGTCTTGCCGTCCGGCGAAACTGTGCCGACCATGCGAGGCTGATTTCCTGCGTCGCAATAGTGAGTCATCAGCAGGCGGCTTCCGTCCAGGTTGAACATGGTGACCGGATCCTCGGGGCCAGCTCCGGTCATTTCGTGCATGAGTGTGTTCCCCATCGAAGTCACACGCAGTGAGACGTGCATGGTCGCGCCATCCATGCTGCCCTCCCATGACCCCGCCAATGTCTTGAGCTGCTCGAACGACTTTTGCGCGTCGGATTGGGCCAGGGCGACCGTAGAGATCAACATCAGAACAGCGGACAGTGTGAGACGACCGATTTTCATGGCTTTTCTCCTTAGGCTTCTTCAATCCCCGAGCAGGTCTTGCTCCCATTCCCCTGACAAATGGTCCCCGCACATCTGGTGTTGTACTTAACCATAACACTACACCAGATGCAAGCTTTATTTTTGCCGTCCATCGGGTTGGCGATCGCGCGTCGCCGCGAGTGATGTGGCCGGGCCCGGGCGTCCTTAAGGGCCACGGCGGACAAACCCGGCGACAGTCATGCCGCGTCTACCCATACAGGGCCCGTCGTGCCCGTCAGCGTCCCGCCTTGGAAGGAGATCAGCATGGATGCGTCGGATGTTCTCGTGGAGCGGCTTATTGCCTGGGGCGTGGACACCGTCTTCGGCCTGCCCGGAGACGGCATCAATGGCGTCATGGAAGCGCTGCGCAAGCAGCAGGACAAGATTCGCTTTATCCATGTGCGGCATGAAGAGT
>JAOAPJ010000206.1 GCA_025462805.1 Acidobacteriaceae bacterium | reverse complement strand
GGGGAACGGACGAGGCGAGCAAGTCCATCTCTGCCATGGGAGGTTGCCCCAGGTCTTGCCGTACGTCGCTGACCACTCCGATGATCGTCGCGTCATGCCAGTCATCGAGGCTCGCTCCGATCGGATCGCCACCATGGGCAAAGAACTTGCGGACGAAGGCTTCGTTCACAACAATGCGCAGAGGCCCCTTCGGCCCATCAAGACCCGGATCGAGCATGCGGCCGCGGGTCGCGTGAATGCCGAAGGTACGGAAGTAGCCAGGTGTGACGAAGCGATTCTAGGCCAGCACCTCCTGATTTGGGGGCGGCGTCGGCTGGCCCTTGATGTGGATGTCCGAGTTCGAGCCCCAACTCTGGATGGGGGTGATGTTGATCAGCCCCGCCGCGGCGATACCCGGCATGTGCTGGAGCCGCGCCACCAGGGGCTGATAGAGGTTGTCCATCGGATCGCGGTTCTCGTACCGCGCAGGCGAGAGGTCGATCTCGGTAGACAGGATGTGGTCGGCGTCGAAGCCGAGCGGCACGTGGCTGCGCTCATGAATGGCGCGCACGAGCAGGCCTGCGGTGAAGAGCAGCGTGATCGCCAGGGCAACCTGGGTGACGACAAAGGAGAAGCGCAGACGATGCTGCGCGCGGGAGGTGCCAGTGCCTGCTCCACCGGAACGCAAGGCGTCGCTGGGGTCGGTGCGGGCTAAGCGAATGGCCGGCAGCGCAGCAGCCAGGACGCTGGCCAGCGTCGACAGCAACAGCGCGACGAACAACACGCGGAGGTCCATGCTGACATCGCCGCCGCGCGGCAGCGCGTTCAGCAGGAACACACTCATGCCCTTCAGGATGGCCTGGCAGAGAAGCACGCCCGAGACGCCACCGAGAACGGCAAGCACCAGGCTCTCGGTCAGCATCTGGCGCACTAGCGTCGCCTGGCTTGCGCCGACCGCCGCGCGCATCGCCATCTCGCGTTGACGGCTGACACCTCGCGCCAGGAGGAGGCCGGCGATATTGACGCAGCAGAGTGCGAGCACGGTGAGCACGGCGCCGAAGGTGACCTCAAGCGGGGCGCGCACCCCGTCGCTCAGTCCTGCGGCGAGCGTGTGCAGGGTGACGGTGCGTCGGGCGTCAGTCTCCGGGTACGCACGCCCGAGGTCAGCGAGCACACGCGAGAAGTCGGCCTGCGCCTGCTCGCGCGTCACGCCCGGGTTCAGGCGGCCCATAGTGGGGAGCCAGTGCGAGCCGCGCCGCGTGACCTCGGTGGGTGAAACGTGGAGCGGGGTGTAGATCGCGTTTCTCTGGCCGAGCGGAAAGCGGAAGTTCGCCGGCATCACGCCGATGATGGTGTACGGCCGGCCATCGAGCCGCGCCACCTGTCCAACCACAGCCGGGTTTGCCGAGAACTCGCGCTGCCAGACCTCGTGGCTGAGCAGGACCAGATCGTTGCGTCCGGGCTGGTCTTCGCCGGGACGGAAGGTGCGGCCGAGCAGCGGGTTCACGCCGAGGACATCGAAGAAGTTGTCGCTGCCGCGCACTGCGTGCAGCGCCACCGCACCATGAGGTGACTCGAAGTTGATGCCGGCGGTGTCGTAGGCAGCGAAGGCGCTGAAGGTGTGGAGCTGCGCGCGTTCATCTTTATACCCGACATATGAAGCGGGCTGGGTGTAGCCGCTCTGCGAGCGTGTTTCGGGAAGCATGATGCGGTCCGGCTCCGGAAACGGCAGCGGGCGAAGCAGCGTTGCATCGACCACGCTGAATACGGCAGTAGTCGCGCCGATGCCGAGCGCCAGCGTCAGGATCGCCGTCACGGCAAAGCCCGGGTTGCGGCGTAGCTGGCGAAGTGCGTAACGCAGATCCTGTGTTCCTCGCATCGATGTCCTCCTCCTGGTGAACCACTGCTGGTTGCGCGGAGCTACTGGATACGCAGAGCTTCTATCGGCTCGATCGCGGCAGCGCGCCGCGCCGGGATGAATGCAGCCAGAACAGCGGCCGCGAGCAGGGTGAGTAGCGATGTGGCCAGGACCAGCGGATTGGAGCTGCTGACCTGGTAGAGATGTGCCGCCATCAGCCGCCCCAAGGCGAGGGCGAGCGGAATACCAAGCAACAGTCCCAGCCCGACCTGCGCGAGCGCAGACCGGAGGACGCCGCGCAGCACGTCGCCGCGACTGGCGCCGAGGGCCATGCGGAGCCCGACCTCGTGCGTGCGCCGCTGCACCGTATAGGCGGTCACGCCGTAGATGCCAATGGCGGCCAGCAGCAGGGCGAGGATGCCGAACGCGAAGGTGAGCCGCGCCAGCATCTCGGGCTGGTTGAAGTTCGAGTTCACCTGCGTCTCGAGAGTGTCTATGCGGGTGATGGGCAGGTTGGGATCGATCGTGCCGAGCGCACGACGCAGTGCCGCAGCCATCTCTGCTTCACTCCCCTGATAATGGATGACGATGTCATAGGGATACAGACCGCGTTCCCGCAAGGCGCGCTGGTGCTCCTCGAAGATCTTCTCCGGCTGGGTTATGGGAAAGAAGGCCATTGGCAACTGGGGCTGCTCGGGGTCCTCGTACTTCGTATCGTCAACGACTCCCACGATCTCGAACTCGGATGGATCCGGCTGGTCCATCCCGAAGTGCGCTCCCAGGGGAGGCGTGGCCTTGAGGAAGCGGCGGACGAAGGCCTGGTTGACTACGGCAACGCGCTGCGTGGTCGCGGTGTCCCCGTCAGTGAATCCCCGTCCCAGCAAGACATGCGTGCCCACTGCGGCGAAGTAGCCGACGCTGACGCGGTCTTTCGTGGTGCGGTAGTAGTTGTCGGTGAACTCGGGAGCAGGGGGAGGTGTCCCGGGAAGATAGGTCAGGTCATGCCAGCCATCGTGCGACAAAGGGCTGTACTGTGCGTAGCCCAGGTCCAGGACGCCGGGTGCTTGGCGCAGTTCAGTATCGAGTTTGTGTTCCAACTGAGGGAGTCTCTGCACGTCGTATCCGGCCGCGACCGGGTTGATGCCGATGACCAGCCGCCCGGAAGTGGCCAGATGCAGGTCCTGATGTTCCAACGCACGCAGGCTCTGCGCCACCAGGCCAGCCGTCGTGAGCAACGCCAAGGACAGGGCGGCCTGGAACACCACCAGGGCCTTCTGCGGCCACGAGCTCTGGTCTCCTGTGGTGCGCCCAGCGCCGCGCAGCGCCTCGATCGGATCGAAGTGTGAGGTGATCCACGCCGGAATACACCCGAACAGGGCGGCGGAGAGCAGCGCCACACTCACGGCGAAGCCCAGCACCGCCGGGGACGGTGAAGTTGAGAAGGGCGAGCTTTCGGCCCCGGTCAGGGCCACCGCCAGCATAGCGCGCGAGGCGAAGACGGCCACCAGCACGGCAACTCCGCTGCCCAGGAGCGAGACCAGCACACATTCGGTGATGGTCTGGCGGATGACGCGGCTTCGCTGCGAGCCGAGCGCGATGCGCACGGCGGTCTGCTGACGTCGCGCCATACCGCGCACCAGCATCAGGTTGGTGAGGTTGGCGCAGACGATCAGCAGCACGAATCCAGCAATCAGGAACAGCAACCGCAGTCCCGAGGCATAGCTGTTGCGCAGCGAACTGATGCCGCTGGCGGCGGCTATCCACTCGGTACGCTGCCGGGATATGGCGCTGCTCTGACCGGGAGAGAGCGTCTCCGGATGCGCATGCAGCCAGTCCTGCAGCAGTCCGCTGACCTGGGCGGTAATGTTGGCGGGAACAAACCCTATCTGGGCGCGGCCCACAATGTAGAGCCAGTACTGGGCGGGATGGTCCATGGCGTCGATGTTGCTGAGCATCGGCTCGGAGCTTAGGGGAGCCCAGAGCTCTGCGGGATCTGCATCCAGGCGGGTACCGAAAAAGCTGGACGGCAGTATGCCCACCACCGTCATGGGGTGACCATTAAGGATGACTGCTTTGCCCAGGACCTCGCTCGAGCCGCCGAAACGGCGTTGCCACAGTTTGTAACTCAGCACCACCTGGGCGGGCGCGTTGCGCTGATCATCCCCGGGTTGCAGGGTGCGGCCGGCCAGCGCGTCCACGCCCAGAGTAGCGAAGTAGTTGCCCGAGACGAACTGCAGGCGCACCGGCTGGGCGGTCTCCGTGCTGCCTTGGACACGCATGCCCACCGGCTGTTCGCCCGCCTCTACTGCAGCCAGGCTGGAGAAGCCCTGGAGGTGATCGCTGAACAACTTGTACTGGTCCCAGGAGAAGAGCGACCAGTCTCCAAACAGGCTGCCGCTGTTGTAACAGCAGTCGTAGCGCGCGCCCAATTTGTAGAGCTGCTGAGGCTCGCTGACCGGGAGCGGCCGCAGCATGACCTGATAGATCAGGGTGAAGATCGCGGTGGTCGCGCCGATGCCGAGCGACAGGGTCAGAATGGCAGTCAAGGCGAAGCCGGGACTGCGGCGCAACTGCCGGATCGCGTACTGCACGTCTTTGAAAAGTGTTTCCATGCTGCTGCCCCTTTCCTGCCTGGTGAAGGCACACGTCTCCCGTCTGCTCGAGAAGAATGAGAACCCTCGGCCCGTGCTTCTGCCTGTCTGCTTTCTCCCTATTGCACTTGGAGCAACTGCTCGGGCGACAGCTCGCCCTCGGCGATCACCTTGCCGTCGAACAGGTGCACGTTGCGCGCGGCGTGCCGGGCAAAGCGCGGGTCGTGCGTCACCATGCAGATGGTGGCGCCTTCCTTGTGCAGCTCGGCAAGCAGCTCCATGACCGCTTCGCCGTTCTTTGAATCCAGGTTTCCGGTGGGCTCGTCGGCCAGCAGGATGGACGGCGAACCAGCCAGCGCGCGGGCTACGGCGACACGCTGCTGCTGACCGCCCGAGAGCTGCGACGGATAGTGCCGCATGCGGTGCGCCATGCCGACCCGCTCGAGCGACTCCTGCACGCGCCGCTTGCGATCGGCTGCCGGCATGCCGGAGCGATAGGTCAGCGGCAGCTCCACATTCTCCGCCACCGTCAGATCACCGATCAGGTTGAAGCTCTGAAAGATGAAGCCGATCTCCTGGTTGCGGATGCGTGACCGCTCAGCGAAGCTCAGGTTCTCGACCGGCTTGGCGTTGAGGTGGTAGCGCCCGGCGGTCGGCGTGTCGAGCAGACCGATGATCGAGAGCAGTGTCGACTTGCCGCAGCCGGAGGGGCCGGACATGGCGACGTAGTCGCCGCGCTTGATCGCGAGGTGCACGCCGGAGAGCGCGTGCGTCTCGATCTCGTCGGTGTAGAAGACCTTGGTCAGCGCCTCGATCTGTATCAGTGGCTGTGCTGTTTCTTCCATAGTGGCCTCGTATTCCTTCCCTTCGCAGAGATCGTTGCTTACTCCAGCCGGATGCGGTCCGTATTCTCCCAGCGGGACATATCGGACAGGATGACGGTATCGCCTTCATTGAGCCCGCCGAGCACCTGGATCGCGTTCACCGACGCGCGTCCCACTTTGACCGGGACGCGGATCGCCGTCTTGCCATCCTGGCTCAGCTTGAACAGGCTAATAGTCGAATCTTCGTTGCCAAAGGCCGGCCGCCCGACATAGAGCACGTTTGCCAGACGCTCCAGGTCGATCGTGCCGTCCACGCTCAGGTCCGGCCGCTCGCCTTCGACGTGAGAATTCAACGACACGTCGACGGTGACCGTTCCGTTGTGCACGCCGGGATCGATACGCTTCACCGTGCCGTCGATCACGCCGTTATGCGTGTCGACGGAGGCGGGCTGTCCGATCTGGATATCGCGCGCCTGGGTCTCAGGGATGTTCAGCGCAGCCTTCAGTTGATTCGGCTCCACGACCTTCGCCAGCATGGTTCCGGGGGTGACATGCTGCCCCACGGCCAGCGGCAGATCCGTCAGCACACCATCGATGCCCGCGCGCACGCGCAAAGATGCAAGCTGCTGCTGCTTCAATTGGGCCATGGCGTGCGCTTGATCCACCTTTGCCTGCTGGACAGAGAGCTGGGTCGTGAGGGCCTGCTCGTTGATGGATACGACATTCTGCTGCATTTGGTTCTGGGTAGTTAATCCGTCGGCTTTGCTCTGCGAGGCTTTGTAGACCAGGCCGGAGATGACGCCGAGCTGGTAGAGGGACTTGTC
>JAOAPJ010000201.1 GCA_025462805.1 Acidobacteriaceae bacterium | reverse complement strand
ACCGTGATCTTGCGGGAGAGATCGCCGCTGGCGATGGCCGTGGCCACCTCAGCGATGTTGCGGACCTGGCCGGTCAGGTTCGAAGCCATGAAGTTGACGTTATCGGTCAAGTCCTTCCAGGTACCCGCGACGCCGGGCACGCTGGCCTGACCGCCCAGCTTGCCTTCCGTACCCACTTCGCGGGCCACGCGGGTGACCTCACCGGCGAAGCCGTTGAGCTGATCGACCATGGTGTTGATGGTCTCCTTCAGCTCGAGGATCTCGCCCTTCACATCCACCGTGATCTTGCGGGAGAGGTCGCCGCGGGCCACCGCGGTGGTCACCTCGGCGATGTTGCGGACCTGGGCCGTCAGGTTGCCGGCCATCGCGTTGACGGAGTCGGTGAGGTCCTTCCAGGTGCCGGCGACGCCTGGGACCACCGCCTGGCCGCCCAGTTTGCCGTCCGTGCCCACCTCGCGGGCCACGCGGGTGACCTCCGAAGCGAAGGAGCGGAGCTGGTCGACCATGGAGTTGATGGCGTCCTTGAGCTGCAGGATCTCGCCGCGCACGTCCACCGTGATCTTGCGGGAGAGGTCGCCGCTGGCCACGGCGGTCGCCACCTCGGCGATGTTGCGGACCTGCCCCGTCAGGTTCGAGGCCATCGAGTTCACCGAATCGGTGAGGTCCTTCCACGTTCCAGCCAGCCCCGGCACAGTCGCCTGGCCGCCCAGCCGGCCTTCGGTGCCCACCTCTCGGGCCACACGGGTGACCTCGGAAGTGAACACGCTCAGTTGTTGAATCATCGTGTTGACAATGTTGGCGGAACGGAGGAATTCGCCCTCCAGCGGCCGCCCGTCCACGTCCAGCCGCACCGTCTGTGCCAGGCTGCCGCGGGCCACGGCGGCGATGGCTTGCGTCATCTCGGTGGTCGGCCGCAACAGGTCATCGACCAGGGTGTTGACCGAGCCTTCCATTTCGCCCCACGCCCCTTTGCTGCCTCGGAACTTGGTGCGCTCCCGGATACGGCCCTTCTTGCCGACCGCCTCGCCGATGCGCTTCAGCTCGGAGGCCATCTGCTCATTGCCCGAGACGATGTCATTGAAGGTGTCGGCGATCTTGCCGTGGAGGCCGGTCCAGGTGCCGGGGAGCCGGGCAGAGAAGTCGCCCTCCTGCATGCGCTGCAGGTTCGCGAGGATCAGGTTCAGATCCGGCGAGATGCCGGTCTGCGGGTGGGAACCGTTGCCGTTAGTCTGCTCCGCGGGCGTCGCGCCATCCAGCACAGCGGCGGCACCCTTTCCTTTGGTCCGTTTCATTGCAACTCTCCTTCAACTGGTCCCGGGCCCGGCTGCTGCCGGATGGGGGCATTCGCTTGGCTGCAGGCAACAGCAAACATCATGCTTGTATTCCTAAAGACTGGCGGTTTGACGGTCCGAACCGAGGGTCCTGGCAGCTCCGGAAGGAGCGAGGGTCGCGATCGTGGGTGGGAGTTCCATCCGTGTCCGGCTTTGATGCGTATTTCCGAGGATAGGAAAGCGCAGCGCGGAACTATTTTGTGGAATCATCAACGTGGCCCCCGCTGTCTGCACATTATCCGCAACCCATACCTCTGCGTCTGCCGGTAGTGTGGCGCCATTGCGGCGTGCCAATGGCTACACTGGTTCGCGCAGCAGTTCAATTTACGCCTGTGCGAGCAGTCCCGAGAAGGGCACGAACGTGACCCCCCCACAGTGGGTTCTTCGATCTCCCGAATTGTATTCCCGGGAAGTGGAGCGACTGTTTCAAGAGCGTCTGCAAACCGAAGGCCCGATCTTATGAAGAAACGGAAGGACCAGCTGCTGGACGCCGCCACCGAATACTTCCTGGAGCATGGCATTGCGGGCGTCTCTTTGCGCCCATTGGGTTCCGCGATTGGCAGCAGCGCTCGGCTACTGATCTTCCACTTCAAGTCGAAGGAGGCACTGATCGCCGAGGCAGTGGCCGAGCTTGAGCGGCGCCTGGAGGCTTCCTTCCAGAGGATGGCGCAGTCGCATCGGCCCGAGCGGGGCGTCAGCCTCTATGAAGAGCTGTGGCTGTGGGCTACCCAGCCGAAGAACCTGCGTTGCCTCCGCCTTGCCTACGAGGTGCAGGTGCTGGCGAACCGGGATGGTGTGCTCTCGAAGCACCTGCAGAGCATGAGCGCGACCTGGATGAAGGTGGTGTTCGAGTCGCTCCCGGAGGAGCAGCGTGATGCCGCCACCCGCACCCTGTACACCTCCTTCTTCGATGGTCTGGTGCTGGACCTGCTCAGCACGGGGGAGCGCCGGCGGACCACCCGTGCTCTGCGCCGCTTCGTGGCCCTGACCGGCGAGGGCAAGCAGCGCCTGCCAGACGCGGTTCACGAGCTAGCGAAGAACGGACAAGGATCGCGACGCCCACTGGCAGCTGAGCCATAACATCGCGGGCCCGACGAGGGCCGAAGGGAAGTCGCGGCAGAATACACCTGCCCTGCCGGTGCTTTTGCAGGGACTGTTGCTCTTGGCGGCCGGGCCGTGCATCCTGAAGGCCCATGCCGGAGCTGCCGGATATTGCTGCTTATATCTCTGCACTGGAGCCGCGGATCGTTGGCCAGCCGCTGGAGCAGGTCCGGCTTGCCAGCGCCTTTCTGCTGCGTACCGCGCAGCCGCCGATCGGCAGCGCCCAGGGGCGCGTCGTACGCGAGTTGCGCCGCGTGGGCAAGCGCATAGCGATAGGGCTGGACGGCGACCTGTGGCTGGTGCTGCACCTGATGATCGCGGGTCGCCTGCACTGGCGCGCAGCGGGGGCGAAGTTAGCCGGACGGAATAGCCTCGCCGCCTTCGACTTTCCCACCGGCTCGCTGCTGTTGACCGAAGCAGGCAGCAAACGCCGCGCCTCGTTGCATGTCGTGAGTGGTGACGACGCGCTGCGCCTGATGGACCCGGGTGGCATCGACATCTTCGCCGCCGATCTGGAGGCGTTCCGCGGAGCGCTGTTGGCAGAGAATCGTACCCTGAAGCGGGCGCTGACCGACCCGCGCATTCTGAGTGGGATCGGCAACGCCTATTCGGACGAGATTCTGCATGCGGCGCAACTCTCCCCTATCCAGCAGACACATCGGCTGGAGGCGCAGGAGTGGGATCGGCTCTACCACGCCACGCGCGAGACGATGCAGATGTGGATCGATCGGCTGCGTGCTGAGGCGGAAAACGCATTTCCCGAGAAGGTGACTGCCTTCCGGAAGGACATGGCTGTGCACGGGCGCTACGGCCAGCCCTGCCCACGATGTGGGCAGCCGATCCAGCGCATTCGCTATGCAGATAACGAGACCAATTACTGCGCGAGGTGCCAGACGGAGGGGCGCGTGTTGGCTGACCGCAGCCTGTCGCGTCTGCTCGGCAAAGACTGGCCACGCACTCTGGAAGAGCTCGAAAGCCTGACCAAGTCCCGCGCGCGATAAATGCAAGGCAACCGCGATGTGCTG
>JAOAPJ010000189.1 GCA_025462805.1 Acidobacteriaceae bacterium | reverse complement strand
CCATTGAGCGCGGGCCTGATCCATTTTGTTCGCCGCTGCATCCTTCACGACATTCTTCTTGTGCTCATTGGCGGTCACCAGGCGGATGACCTGCCCGGAACCGGGAACGATGGCCGCATGGAATTGCAGGTGTCGGCCATCGGGCAGAACGAGTTCATCGAATGCCACGGAAAGCTTATGCGCAGGAGTGAAGTCCGCATTCAATGCGCTGAGTGCTCGCGTGCGGCCTGGGATCGGGTCGATCACTGTGATTCGGCCATTTGCCATCGTGCCGACGGGAATGACGAGATGGTCGAAGACGTAGACGGGCTGCATGATCCGGCCCGTCATTCGCTCGCCGACCTTGCGGACGCGTACCTCCGTGTCCAGGGCAATCTGCAATGGCGTACCGTTCGGGACCGTCATTGGGATAGTGCCGGGATGGAGCGTCGATGAGTGAGCGTTGGGCTGGAGCTTGCAAGGTGAAGGCTGTGCCGCTAGGCGACCGACGACGCAGGAAAGGAGAAGAAGGGAGAAGACAGGACGGGAAATCATTCAGAAGGGGGCCTCAGCACGTTGAATTCACGTATCTGCTACGGATTTGCCGGCCTCGTCCTGAAAGGTGCTGCCCTGGCACTCGTGTAGGCGCAGTCGCGGCTTGGAGTTCATACTCCAGTTGGCCGCTCAGCCGCGCCGCAATGGTCCGCGTGCTCCCGGGTATTTCAGAATACCCTAGCGGAGATGCTGAAGAGAACCTTAAGACGGGAAGACAAGCTGTCCAAACAGCCTCCCGAGGCTGTTGGCGGGCAGACACTCCATGGGCCAACGAAACCAGATTGGCGGAACTGGTCCTTGTGCTCTCTATCCGCAGATCGGATGAAGCAACGAGGCACTGAGTGGCATCGAAGTGCGAGAGGTGACCGGATGAACAGAAGGGAATTCGGTACCGCGCTTGCCGCACTTGGGCTAGGCGCCGCAGCGCGAGCGGAAGCCAAGGTGCAGATAGAGCGGCTGCAACTCTCACGCAACGGCTGGATGCCAAACAATGAGCGGTTGCCAGTTCTTCTGTATAGAAGGGCCTTCTCTTCCTCCGGCAGCATGGCTGACCTGATGGAGCAGGCCTTCCAGAGGAATGCTTGGCCGCCCCAATGGCGGAATGGCGTGTACGACTTCCACCACTATCACTCGACGGCACACGAGGTGCTCGGCTTTGCCGGGGGTTCTGCAAGGCTGATGCTGGGCGGAGAAAGTGGTCATGAGATCAGGGTGGAGGCTGGCGACGTTGCGCTGTTGCCGGCAGGCACGGGCCACTGTCGTATCGAAGCAGACAGCAGCTTTCTCGTTATAGGCGCGTATCCGGCCGGGCAGAATTGGGATATCTGCCGCAGCGCTCCCGATGCGGTCACGATCGAGCGGATGAGACGGTTGCCTTTCCCGCAGAGCGATCCCGTGACCGGTAGAGCAGGGGAACTTGTGACTGCATGGCGGGCTTGACCACTCACGCCTCCGGAGAACGACTGGCGAACTAGTTGGAGTCGCGCCAGTCGTTGAGATGAGTTCTCTATTTCTTGAGGAACGCCAATAGATCGGCGTTGATTCTGTCCGCGTGCGTAGTCGGCATGCCGTGTGGGAAATCCTTGTAGGTTATCAAGGTTCCATTCTTCAGCAGCTTTGCAGACAGTGGGCCGGCGGCAACATAGGGAACGATCTGGTCGTCTTCGCTATGCATCACCAACACCGGCACGGTGATCTTCTGCAGGTCTTCCGTGAAATCGGTCTGTGAAAAGGCCACGATGCCGTCGTAGTGCGCTTTGGCTCCGCCCATCATGCCTTGGCGCCACCAATTCTGGATGGTCGCCTCCGATGCCTTCGCCCCCGGTCGGTTGTAGCCATAGAAAGGCCCTGCCGGCAGGTCGCGATAGAACTGCGATCGATTCGCGGCAAGTTGCACCTGCAGATCATCAAATACTTCCTTGGGAAGGCCCTGCGGATTGGCCGCCGTCTTGACCATGAGTGGCGGCACCGCGCTGATCAGCGCTGCTTTGCTCACTCGGCTTTCGCCATGTCGACCCAGATAGCGTGTTACCTCGCCGCCGCCAGTGGAATGACCCACATGAATGGCGTTCTTTAAGTCGAGATGAGCCGTGAGAGCGGCCAAGTCGTCGGCGTAATGGTCCATATCGTGGCCCTCGCCGGTCTGGGTGGAGCGGCCGTGGCCACGGCGATCATGGGCAATGACGCGATAGCCCTGCTTCAGGAAGAACAGTAATTGGTTATCCCAATCATCGGCCGACAGCGGCCAGCCATGACTGAACACGATGGGCTGGCCTGAGCCCCAGTCCTTGTAGAAAATCTCGACCCCGTCTTTGGTGGTGAGAGTGGGCATGTGAACTCCCTTTCATGTGTGTAGCGAATCTCCCGACAGACTAGAGCCGGACCACCACTGTCAAGGACTTCATTGATCACTCAGCATGCCGCCGCGATGCATTAAATCATTACGATCCCTTGCTCTGCGGCAGACTCTCTGGAATCAGCCCACCGGCTATAACCCCCTTCGCCATTCCGGCTTGGGTTGGCAGGTGAAGCGGGTTCCGCGCCCAGGAATGCAGGTACTGCTTTTTCAAGGGGGCCTACAATCGAAATCCCGGTCCGCCGCAGGGCTATGTGGAGGGATGTTGCCGTCAGCCATTTACTCGAGGCAATCCAGCCCAAGGCGGCTGCGTCGTGTTGAAGGCCGCACTCGATCGATTCAGTACGCTGCCGAAGCAAATTTCAACACGCTGAGCACGATCCTGACCGCCTTCCGTGAATCCCTCCGTCCCTCGCTCATATCACTCTGGAGTCATCTGGCGGTCGGTTCGTTCAACCACTTGCAGCCTGGTCAGAGCGGCGAAGCCTCTCATGAGAGTCGCGCTCGACACGGGGCCGGGCATTCTGCATATTAAGGTCAAGACATTCCCACCAGGAGCACTGCAGGCTTGGCCACATACCTGATTACCGGCATTGCCGGCTTCATCGGCTCATCACTCGCCCACGCTCTGGTCGCCCGGGGCGAAACCGTGCGCGGCATTGACAATTTTGCTACGGGAAGGCGGACGAACATCGAGCCCATATTGCCCCAGATCGACTTTCAGCAAGTGGATCTGTGTGATGCCGCCGCACTCGACCGTGCGACCGAGGGTATCGATTTCATCTTCCATCAAGGAGCCATTGCTTCGGTCCCGCGCTCGGTCGAAAACCCTGAGTATAGTCACGCTAGCAACATCAATGGAACGCTCAATCTGCTGCAGGCCGCGCGTAAGCAGGGTGTGAAGCGGGTTGTTTATGCCGCCTCTTCGTCCGCGTACGGGAATCAGGCCGGACAGCCACGCGTGGAGACGATGCGGCCGATGCCACTCTCCCCATACGCCGTGCAGAAGCTGACTGGCGAGTACTACATGGCCAGCTATTGCGAAGTGTACGGTCTTGGAACTATATCCCTCCGCTACTTCAACATCTTCGGCCCGCGACAGGATCCCAGCTCTCCCTATAGCGGTGTGCTGGCACGCTTCATTCTCCAGATGCTTCGCGGCGAGCGCCCGACCATCTTTGGCGATGGGGAGCAGGCGCGGGACTTCACCTACATCGCGAACGTGGTCTCTGCCAATCTCCTCGCCTGTGACGCGCCGGCCGAGAAGGTTGCCGGCAGGGTATTCAATATCGGTTGCGGTGAGCAGTTCACGCTGAACAAAACGTACCAGTTGTTGTCCGAGCTTACCGGTTTCCATCAGCCGCCGAACTACGGCCCACCGCGTGCCGGTGACGTGATGACATCTATTGCGGATACTTCCGCAGCTCGCGAGGCGTTTGGGTACATTCCCAGCGTGAAGTACGAACAGGGTCTTGCCGAGACGGTGGCCTGGTATCGCGGGCAGCTCTAGCGCTGCTAGCGCGCGGCCGGCGGCGCATGGTGCGCCGCGCCTTGGCCCAGCAGCATCGGCAGATAGAAGCGGAAGAAGCGATCTGAGTCCGAGCGCAGGCAGACGTGAGCGTTGGGCTTGCCGTCCTCTACGCGAGTGTAGCCCTGCTCATCCACACGTATGCGCATCGGCTCGACCGGGCATTGCGCGGGATCATCGACAAATGCAGTGGCCATCGCGTCGAAGACCGTAGGAGTGGCGCGTGCCGCATCGAACCACTGCTGATAGAGAAGTGTGAGCACATCTGTAACGGATGAGCTGTGCGTGAAGATCAGCAGACGCTTTTCTTCATCCAACTTCAACTGTGTGGAATCGAGCGGCATAACGTACAGGTCAACGCCGGACGAGAAGACCTTCTGTGCTGCGCCCGGATCCATGGCGATGTTGTACTCGGCATCGGGTCCCTTGGGCAGCGCATAGCCAAGATCGCCATAGCCGAGATGGATGGAACCGCCCATCATCACGATCCGTTTCAGCTTGCGGAAGGTCTGGGGATCGCGCTCATAAGCTGCGGCAACATTCGTAAGAGGTGCGATGGCCAGCAGCGTAACCTCCCCCGGATACCGCCGGATGGTCTCCAGAAGCAAGGTCACAGCGTCCGCCTGGGGTCGCGCAGGCTGCTGCTCTGCCCAGCGGCGTTGTGAAAACGTACCCTCCTTGGGTGAGTGCTTCTCGATTCCGATACCCACGGGAGTGTCGCCGTAGCCAGTTTCTTGAAGGAAGCGATCCACCAGTTGTCCCCGCAGCCGCGTGTCGCCCCAGGCCGTCGTGACCGCCAGCAGCTGTACCTGCGGGCTCTTCAGCAGGAGAGCGAGCGCAAGGGCATCGTCGATGTCATCACCGATGTCGGTATCAACGATAACCTTCCCCGGGGCGGCGTCGCTAGCCTGTTCTGCCGCTCTCCCGTATGCGCATTGCATCGCAGCCCCGCATGCGATCAGCAGGATGCAGAGAATCTTCTTCATAAGCCACGTTCCTCCGTCGCTGAGGTCTTCTGCTGTTGATCTGCGTTCTTCTCCAACAGACTGCGTACTTCTTCTGCATGCGGCATAGAGGATTGCGCTCCTCGGCGCGTCACAGACAGCGTGGCAGCCGCTGTGGCGTATCGTAATGCCTCGCAGGCCGACTCGCCCCGCAGGAGTCCGACGGCAAAGCCAGCATTGAAGGCATCGCCGGCTGCGGTAGCATCCACAACTGGAACCGCGAATGCAGTCATGGAACAGTGCAAGCCATCCTGAGTGGCGAGGAGAGCGCCGCGTGGTCCCTGCTTCAGGACCACTCCGCGTGGTCCGAGTTGGAGCAGATGTTCAGCACGAGCGAGATCGGTCTCGAACGATCGGGAGCTGCCAAGCAACTGCCCAGCCTCCGTTTCGTTCGGCGTCAGCCAGGCCAGCTGGGCGAGCAACTCCCGTGGCAGGCTGCAGGCGGGAGCCGGGTCCAGCATCAGGGGAACGCCATGTTGGGCACAGACGCGTCCGAGGTGGACGACTGTGGGTAGCGGGATCTCCAGTTGAGTAAGGACGAGGGCGGCACGAGCGATCAGCCCGGAGGCTCTATCGATGTCCAGTGGGCTCAACTCTGCATTGGCGCCGGGGATCACAACGATCGTGTTCTGTCCGGTGTTGTCCGTGGTGATCAGTGCAGTACCCGACGTGGCCGAACCTGCAGAAACGTGCGATACATCGACACCCGCCTCCACCAGCGACCTCCGTAACTGCTGCCCAGAGGCATCCCTGCCCAACTTGCCCACCATGAACGACGGATAGCCAAGACGCGCAATCGCAACTGCCTGGTTCGCGCCTTTGCCGCCGCTGAAAGTCCCATACTGCGAGCCAATGATTGTCTCGCCCGGCAGCGGAAGCCGCTCGGCGGCGCAGACAAGATCCATATTGATGCTGCCGACAACAACAATGGGGTGGGTCACAAGGGAGAGTTCCGTCTCCCGAGTGTAGACGCGCCTGATACTAGGTGAAACTAGCGCGTCAGCACTATCCCTTGCGCGCTCGGCCGATTGGCAAGTCAAGCAAGGCTTCGCTCCGGTTCGCGTCGCGTCCTCCCCGCCATGTCGCAAGAGACGGGCCTGCATCTCACCTGCTGAGAGAGCGCAAATCAACTCGCCGGAGGGGCAGCATGAATATACGGGAAGCTCTCGGCTTACCGCCGAAGAAGAAGGTCCGCTACGGCATCGTTGGTCTCGGTGATATCGCACAGGAGGCGATGCTCCCGGGGGTGGAGCACACCGGCAACTCGACGATCACCGCTCTGGTCACAGGGGATGAGGTCAAAGCCGGACGGCTTGGGGAGCGCTATGGGGTGGCGCATATCTACAGCTACGAGCAATATCCGGAGATGCTGCGATCAGGCAATGTGGATGCGATCTATCTGGCGATGCCCAACTGGCGACACGCCGAGTTCGTTCTGCCTGCCCTCGCCGCCGGAGTTCATGTCCTGGTTGAGAAGCCGCTCGAGATCAACACGGAGCGGTGCCAGCAGATCCTCGATGCCCAGCGCGCGTCTTCCGCGAAGCTGATGGTGGCCTATCGGCTGCACTTTGAGCCGGCTACCGTCGCTGCGATTGAGCGAGTGCGCAGTGGCGATCTGGGCCAGGTACATCTGTTTACATCCGTCTTCTCCCAGTTGGTCGCTCCTGAGAACCATCGCGCCAAAAATGGCGAGGCCGCCGGACCAGTGTTTGATATGGGGCCATACCCGGTGAATGCCGCGCGCAACCTCTTCGAGGCGGAGCCGACCGAAGTCGTAGCCTTCGGAACACGACATACTGGCTCGGGGCTAGGGGACTTCGACGACACAGTGTCTGTCTCCATGCGTTTCCCCGGAGATCGGCTGGCCCAATTCGTCGTGTCGTACTACGGCAGTCCGGTCGATGTGTACAGCGTGCTCGGAACCAGGGGATCGCTCGAGGTGAAGCCGGGTTTCACCTATGGAAAGGGGCTGGAGCATAGCGTCACCCTCGACGGCAAGACGGAGCATACGTCCTACAAGAACACAGACCAGTTTGGCGGGGAGATGAAGTACTTTTCCGACTGCATCCTCCATGACATCGATCCCGAACCCGATGCTGAGGAAGGGCTGGCCGACGTACGTGTGCTGGAAGCGATCCTGCGCTCACTCCAGACCGAGCAGCCGCAGACGCTGGAGCCCTTTGCGCGCCACAAGCACATTGATCGAGATCAAGTCGTACGCCTGGGAGCGGTCAAGCCGCCCGAACCGATCCATGCATCCAGCCCTGAGCGGCCCGCAGCCGCCGCAAGCTGAGCAGCGGCCCAGCGCGTGCGGCTTTCCGGGCCCGACGCAATTGTTCACAGCGGCAGATGGACGATGCGGGCCGTCAGTCCCTCCGGACCCGTCTCAAGCCACGCCACGCTGATCGGAAGCTGGAAACGCTGCGGGCCAGCGCTTCCGGGGTTAAGGAAGAGCACGCCCCGTCTCTGCTCAATTAGCGGCTTATGCGAGTGCCCGAAGATCACTGCAGAGATGCCGGCTGCATCGGGGTTCAGGTCCAGCTGCTTCACATCGTGCAACATGTACAAGGACCGGTTGTCGAGCTTCACCAGTTCGGTGGCCGGCAGAAATGCGCAGCTTCCGGCCTCATCGATATTGCCGCGAATGGCGGTCACTGGAGCAATCTCGTGCAATGCCTCCAAGATTATCGGGTCGCCTACATCCCCGGCATGCAGGATGTGCTCCGCTCCTTTCAGCATCTCTACCGCAGCCGGCCGCAGGAGACCGTGGGTGTCTGAGATCACGCCGATGCGCATGCTCGACCTACAGGCCCACAGCCATGCGGGTACGTGGATCCAGGTAGTCGCGCAGGGCGTCGCCGATGAAGTTGAAGGAGAGCACGCAGCCCATCACCGCCAAGGCAGGGAAGACGACCAGGTGCGGCGAGTCAAACAGGTGAGAGCGGGCGTCGTTCAGCATGGAGCCCCAGCTAGGGGCGGGGGCCGGGATGCCCAGACCGAGGAAGCTGAGCGTCGCCTCCGCCAGCACCGCGCCCGCCATGCCAATGGCGGCTTGCACTAGAATCGGCTGCACGATATTGGGCACGATGTGCCGGCTGAAGATGCGTATGTCGCTCGCACCCAGCGCTCGCGCCGCCTCCACGAACTCCCGCTCGCGCACCGCAAGCACCTGCGCGCGGACAAGGCGAGCGTAGCCCACCCAGCCGCTGATGGAGAGCGCCAGGACAAGGTTGAACAGCCCCGGACCGAGGAAGGCGACGAAGGCAATGGCCAGCAGGATACCCGGCAGCGCGAGGAAGGCATTCATCAGAAAAATGTTCAGCGCGGTGTCCACCCATCGGCCGTAGTAGCCGGCCAGCCCGCCTACGATCATCCCGAGGGACAGCGAGATGCTGACTACGCTGACGGCCACGATGAGCGAGATGCGGGCACCATAAAGGATACGGGACAGGATATCTCGCCCCAGTTCGTCTGTGCCGAACCAGTGGCCGTGACTCGGCGAAAGCAGCCGGTGATTCAGATCGATCGCGGCGGGATCATAAGGCGCTGCAAACGATGCCAGCAGCGCCATTGCAACGAAGAGCACCAGCAGCAGGATCCCCACCGCGGCCAGCGGTTGATGTCGAAGTCGATAGCTGAGGGCTTTGCCTGCCATGCCGCATGATCGCACACGTGGCAGCGACTGGCTGGCAGGCCGTCGGCGGTGCTAGGCGTGTGCAGTTACCGGCTCGAGTCCGGCGCCCGGCTGCGTGGGCTCCATCGCCAACAGATTGTTGAAGCGATTGAAGTAATTGAACAGCCCACTGGCAGCCATCAGTTCGACGATCTCGCCCTCGCTAAAGTGGGAGCGCAACTCGGCCACCTCCGCGTCATCCAGCGGGCGCTCATTGCGCGTCAGACGTTCCGCCAGTCGCAGCGCAGCCTTCTCCCTTGCTGTAAAGCTGTCGCTCGACTCGAAATCAGGCAGCGCGGCGATCTGCGCATCGCTGTATCCCAGTTTCTTGGCGAGCAGCGAGTGCGACGCCAGGCAGTACTCGCAGCGATTCATCTGCGAGGTGCGGACAATGACCAGCTCCTTCAGCGATGTCGGCAGAGTGCCCGTATTCAGGATAGCTTCCATGTGACTGATCATCGTCTGCAAGATCTCGGGGCGGTGAGCCACTGTACGAAACATGTTCGGCACATTGCCGCGCTGGCGTGCAACGCGGTCGTAGATCTCCCCCACAGCCTCGTTGACATCCCGCCGCCCTAATCGTGAAATGCGCGCCATGCTTTCACCTCCGTCTCGTTGAAAATAGTGTACCGTTCAGAGCGCAACCAGCTACAGGTAAGCGCAGCAGGCCATCGACATGCTGAAGTCCCGCCTTACCGCAGGTACTGAGCCGCTGCTAATCCTGCATAGTGGAAAGGGCACCCACTGACACGGGCGGCACCATCCAGCCTTCTCCCTCCTGCAGGATGCGCCAATTCTGCTCCGGCTGCTCCTTAAGGAGAGCCCGCAGGTGATCCACCGGCTCCGTCTCGCCGTCGTCGGCCAGAGAGAAGGTCCCATAGTGGATAGGCACACTCACCATCGGCTTGAGAATTGCATGGGCTTCGATCGCTTCCTCTGGTCCCATGTGGACCGGGCCCATGAACCATCGCGGCCGATATGCGCCAATCGGAAGGAGTGACAGCCTCGGCGGCGGGAAGCGTTCCGCCATCTGTGCGAAGTGCGGCCCTAAGCCGGTGTCTGCTGCGAAGAGAACGTCGCCATCCGCGGCTTCCACCCGGAACCCGCACCACAACGTTCGATTGCGATCGAAGGG
>JAOAPJ010000165.1 GCA_025462805.1 Acidobacteriaceae bacterium | reverse complement strand
GGCGGATCTCCTGCTCCGAGAGCGTGCCGCGGATAAGCCGGTCGACATAGCCTGCCTCGTGCACCCGCATCACGTCCTCGATAGCGATGGGCTGTGCCGGCACAAAGTCGCTTTCGGATGCCGTGCGTGTCCCGAGCAGACGCTCGCGGATCATCTTGTACTTCACGCCGGGAAACACGTGCGCGTTGCCGAAGGGGAGATAGAAGCCTTCGCGATAGACGAGCGAGAAGGGAAGCATACGGCATCCATTGAACGCGACCGCACGGCCTGGAGCAAGCATGGCAGACTGTAGAAGCTGCCTCTGCTGTGGAGGCATCAAAATCCATCATGCCCAGCCCAACCGGCAGCGTCGAAGAGCCACAGCCATCTGCGAGCGGCGGGGACGAGATCCCGCCACTTGCGGATCCGCTCCCCGCAGCAGCGCCTGACGGCACGCAACTCTCCGCGTCGGAGACCGTGCCGCCACCGCATAAGGAAGGGCTCTCACATGCCTGGCGCGCCCTCCGCGCACCCAACTTCCGCCTCTTCTTCGTAGGGCAGAGCATCTCGCTGATCGGCACCTGGATGACCCGGATCGCGACCAGTTGGCTGGTCTACCGGCTTACCGGTTCGGCGCTGCTGCTGGGCATCATTGGCTTCGCCGGGCAGATCCCGACGTTCCTGCTGGCGCCGGTTGCCGGGGTGTGGGTGGATCGTTGGAACAAGCGCACAGTGCTGGTGTGGACCCAGGCGCTGGCGGCGGTGCAGTCGCTGGTGCTCGCCGCACTTACGCTTACACATCACATCAGCGTTGCAGAGATCCTTGCTCTCAGCGTATTTCAGGGGCTCATCAATGCCTTCGACATGCCCGGCCGGCAGTCATTCCTGGTGGAGATGGTGGAGGACAAGAGAATTCTGGGCAACGCCATCGCGCTCAACTCGTCGATCGTGAACCTGGCCCGGTTGCTGGGCCCGTCGATCGCAGGACTGGTGATCTCGTGGAAGGGCGAAGGCCCTTGCTTCCTGATTGACGGCATCAGCTACTTCGCCGTGATTGCGTCGCTGCTCCTGATGCGGGTCAAGCCGGTTGCTGTGGCGAGAGGACAGGAGGGTGTTCTGCAGCAGATGCGGGAGGGATGGCAGTACGTCAGCGGATTCCTTCCCATTCGCAATCTGCTGTTGCTGTTCGCGGTGGTCAGCCTGATGGGCATGCCGTACACGGTGCTCATGCCGGTGTTCGCGTCCCGGGTGCTGCATGGCGGACCGCACACACTGGGCTTCCTGATGGGCGCGGCTGGTGTGGGCGCGCTGGTGTCAGCCGTGCTGCTGGCACTGCGCCGCAGCGTCAAAGGCCTGCTGAGGATGGTGCCGATCTCGGCTGCGCTGTTCGGCGCGGGCCTGATCGGCTTCGGACTGTCGCATGTGCTGTGGCTCTCGCTGGCACTCATGCTGGTGGTGGGCTTCGGAATGATGCAGGGCATGGCGGCGAGCAACACGATCATCCAGACGTTGTCGCCGGCGGACAAGCGCGGACGTGTGATGAGCTACTACACCATGGCCTTCGTGGGCATGGCGCCCTTCGGCAGCCTGCTCTCCGGCGGCCTGGCGCATGTGATGAGCGCGTCGTGGGCGGTGGTGCTGACGGGAAGCTGCTGCGTGCTTGGCGCGATCTGGTTCTGGAGGCAGATGCGCGCGGTGCGGGAAGCCATGCGGCCGATCTATCGCGAACTGGGCATCCTGCGTCCCGCAGCGGAGGGTCACTAGGCTACTGCGGCTGCGGCGGAGGGTTCTGATTGGTGGTGCCGTCCGAACCCGAGCCCGGGCTGCTGCCTGGGTTGGAATTACCGTTCGACCCCGAATTGCCGTTCGCGCCGGAGTTGCCGCTGGAACCGGAGTTGGATCCGCCAGAGTTGCCGCCAAACACAGGATTGTTGCCGGAGTTAGAGCCATTGCCGCCGGGATTGATCCCGCCGTTGGGGTTGTTCGCTGTGCCGGGGGCATTGGTGCCGTTTGTACCGTTCGTATTGCCGCCGTTGAGGACTCCGCCGCCACCGGCCAGCGCCTCCAGCTGCGGGTCGTAGACGAATTCCCACTGCGAGTATTTCTTCTGCTTGTGGTACTCGATCAGCGACGGTTTCTGCACAGGGATGCCGACGCCGACGATCGGGCCGCCACCGATGCTGCTGTTGCCGGTCCCTGAGCCGAAGATGCCGCCCGAGGAGCCCGGACCAGAGGAGCCGGGACCTGAGGAGCCCGGACCAGAGGAACCGGTGCCGTTGTTCGATCCAGGATTGAAGCCGCCCGTATTGCTTCCAGGGCTTCCAGGGCCGAAGCTGCTGCCCGAGCCGGGATTGAAGCCGCCAGTACTGCTTCCAGAGCTTGAGGGCCCGAAGGTGCTCCCTGATCCAGAATTGCTGGAGGGTCCGAAGGTGCTGCTCGATCCCGAGTTGCTGGTTGTTCCGCCGGTTGAGTTGCTCGAGTCGCCGGTCGAGCCGCTGGCAGTGCCGGTGCTGCCGGTGTTCGTGCCGCTGGAGCCCTGGACGCCTGTCTGGAGGCCGGTGGACTGACTGCTGGTGCCGGTCTGGAGTGGCTGGCCGAAGAGGCCCATCGGCGGCACCTTCGCCTCGCCCAGGTGGATGATGCGCCAGTCGTCCTTGCCGGTCATCGGATCGGTATAGCGTTTGCGCAGGAAGCGAATCTCATTGGTGTTCTCGAGCTGCTTGATATCCGTGGGATAGTTGCCGAATTTCTTGTAGTAGAGCCGGATGGCGCGCTGGTATTGCAGGCCGCGCTGCACGGTCTCTTGTTCTTTGTCCCTCTGGATCTCTTTGGCTACGCGCGGCGCGGCAACCGAGAGGAACAGCAGCATCAGGAAGACCATCACGAGCACGGTCAGGAGCAGATAGCCTTCTTCTCCGTGTTCATCGGTTGGGTGCGCGGTCGCGCGGCTACGCTGGATCGCCTTCGTTGCCGGTGTGTGGATGTGTAACAACATCGGGAGCTAATTCTGCGAGAGCGGCACGCTCTGCGTGTTGTGATACGGGATGTCTTCAATCTCGACCGAGAGCGGCTTGATCGAGACGACACGGTAGCGGCGGTCGACGACATCTCCCTCGTGGGCCAGGAAGATGTCGTCTCCATGAAGTAGAAATATCTGGCGTTGGCCATCGTGCGGAGCCGAGTAGCCGTAGAACTTCAGGTCGACTGGGGGTGGTGGTGGCGGCCCGATGGGGGCCGCAGGTTCGGATGGCCGGATCGCAGCAACCGGCTTGGGAATGGTCGACGGCGGAGCGGCCGAGTCCGGCGAAAAGATGTTGCGTCCATTCCCGCTGTAGGTGGTGCGCTCCGCCTGCGCCATCACCTCGGGATGAAGTGCAGGATCGAGCGCCGACGAGCTGGCGACCTGGACTGCCTGGTGTGGGTAGGCGGCCTCGTTCGCCGAGCCACCCGCGGGCGCTGAGCTTGCCGATGCCGAAGCAGCGGGTCGCGGTGCGGAGGTCACATGCGCCGCCGGAGCGGGTGCCGGGCTCGCCCCGCCGAAGTACGGACGGAGTTGGAACACTGCAAGGACCAGGACGGCCAGCCCCAGGCCAACTGCGGCGAAGAACTTCGGCTTGCTTTCTGTACCCAGCTTGAGGGCCATGGCTACTCGCCTCCGCTCTGGCCGGCGGGGTTGCTCGACCCTTGGTCGCTGCTGCCGCCAGCCGGCTGCAGGCGATCTGCATCGCTTCCGTGCAGGTAAGTGGTGACGCGTAACCGCAGGTTCACCAGGCCGCCCTGCTGCCCGGTCAGCGTGAGTCCGTTGATGACGAAGAACATCTTGTCGCGTTCCAGACCGTTGATGAAGCGCATGATCGACGTGTAGTCGCCGCTCACGCTGGCATCGATGCGTACCTCGGAGGTGTCTTTGAGCGCCGGGGCTAATGCGTACTGCACGCGGCCAAGACGGACGTTTGCCTTCTGTGCAATCTCGCCCAGCTCGGTGAGCATGGCAGAGTCTGCTCCCGCGACACGCGAGTCAAAGAAACGGCCGGCACCCTCCTGTGACTCTTTGACCCTCTGCGGAAGATTGCGCAGCGGCATGGCCTGCAGTTGCGCAGTGCGCAGCTCTGTCTGCTGAACGGCCAACTGCTCCGGCCGGTCGGCGCGGAGCGTGTTCCACGCCAGCAAAAGCTGTACGAGGAGCACCAGGTTCACCACGGCGAGCAGCCCCACTGCCGCAACGTGCAGGTTCAGCACACTCAGGATTCCGGAGCGAGTCACCTTCATGGCGTCTTCCGGTCAGGCTCGGGCTTCTGTGTGCGCCCGACGTGATGTGGCTTGGGCGGCGCTGCTGTGGCGTCGGCGCCTTCTCGTTCGATGCTCTTGGTGTCACGCGGGGGCAACGGATTGTAGTCGGCCAGCACGTCAAAGTTGACGGAGTTGTTGCCGGACGCTGGTTGCAGGTTGGCGTTCGGGCCGGTCTGAGTCTGCGAGGTCTCGCCTACGATACGCGGCGCGCGGAACCGCCGCGAGCCTTCGAGGTTGCGTACCAGCGTCACGGCGCGCTCGCGGGGCCCGGCCACGCGCATGCGGATGGTGACCGTTCCGTCCTTGCCTACCACGGGGTCGATGTTCAGCACCTGCACTCCGGCGGGCAGCACCCGCTCCAGGTCCATCATGACCGCCGTCCAGGAGAACGACTTGCGCAGGTACAGATTGTTGAGGAACTGGGCCCGCGTCAGCACGGCAGCGTTCTCCGGCTGCCGCATGGCCTCCTCGGACTGCTGCCGCTCCATGCGGGCGTCGCTGATCGAGGTCTGCAAGGACGTGGCCCGGGCTGCGGCGTCGGTGGCTCTGGTCTTCTCCGCGCGCAGGACCCACCAGAAGAGCGCTGCCGTAACCAGCAGCAGGAGAGCGAGTACACGCAGCCGCTGGTAGAGCGGGCGGAGCTCGACATAGGCACGCGATGCGAGATTGAGTGTGAGGCGCATATTAGCTGGCGAGCGCTCCTACCACCGGCGCCAGCATACCGGTTGTGGCGCCAGAGCGCTCACGGGATGGGATGAGGTCACGCACGCGCAGCCCGGGGAGAGCGAGCAGGCGCTCGAGCTCGGCCGCGCCGCCGGGACCCACGGCGTAGATGGTCTCGGGCTGCGAAGCCAGGGTGTCTTCGTAGTAGGCCATGGCGACCGACACGGTCTGCTGCAGCTCCGGGGCGACGTCGGCAGGGGCTACGTGAAGGCCGGGCTCGCCCAGGTCGATGGTGCGGAACAGCAGAAGCTGCGGCCCGCGAACGATCGCCGTCGTGATGGCGTTGGCATTTCGATTGACCAGCAGCGCGGGGTCGTCACCCGAGACGGCGGCCAGCGCGGCCAGGGAGCTGGAGAGCACCACGCCCGGCTCATAGCCTGCCTCGCGCACGGCATCCTCATATTCGCCGCGCACCGCCGCCGGCATGACCGCGACGACAGTATGGACCAACGTGTCTGTTGCGGACTTGGGCAGCACCTGCCACGTGATGGCGGCTTCGTCCACATCGAACTGCACCAGCTTGCGCAGCCGGAAGCGCAGGATCGGCAGAATATCCACCTGCTTCGCCGGCAAGCTGTCGAAGTCCAGCAACAGCACGCGCACGGAGGCGTCCGGCACGATCACGGTGACCTTCTTGTCTCGTTCAGCGACGCTGTCCAGAGCAGCCTTGATTGCGGCCGAGATCGCGGCGCGATCGGTCATCGCAGGGGCCTTCAGGCCGGGAGACAGCACGCCCAGGCGCAAGGGGACGAACTCCGTCATCACATCCTGAGCCAGGCCGTGCTCCGCGACCGAGCCAGGCCGCGCTGCCAGCACGCCCGCAGGCGTGATCTCGCAGGCAAGCCGCGGGCGCAGCGCGTCGATGTCGGAAGGGAAGATGCGGCGGACAATGCTCATGCTTTGGCGCTCATAGTCTGGTCTTGCGTTGACTCCGATTATCGCCCCGTCTCGATGAACGTTACCTTGTTGACCTCGGTGAGCGTGGTCAGGCCGTCCCGCACGCGCTCCAGTGCGGATTCACGGAGAAACTTCATCCCCATGGCCTGGGCCGCGCGGCGGATCTCCGAGGTGGGACGCTTCTCGAGGATCAGCTCGCGAATCGTGTCGTTCAGGTCGAGCAGTTCGTGGATGGCGGTACGTCCCCGGAAGCCGGTGCCGCCGCACTCGATGCAGCCGGCGCCCTCGCGGAAGGTGAAGTTGCGCCACTCTGCCGGATCGAGCGCACTCTGGTCAAGCAGTTCGTCGCTGACGCGCACCGGGCGGCTGCAGAACTCGCAGATGGTGCGCACCAGCCGCTGAGCCAGGATGCAGTTCAGCGCGGAGACGAAGTTGTAGGCCTCCACACCCATGTTGAGGAAGCGGCCCAGCACATCGAGCACGTTGTTGGCGTGCACGGTAGTGAAGACGAGGTGCCCGGTCAATGCCGAGTTGATGGCAATCTGCGCGGTCTCCTGATCGCGGATCTCACCGACCAGGATCTTGTCCGGATCGTGGCGCAGGATGGAGCGCAGTCCGCGGGCGAAGGTGAGGCCCTTCTTCTCGTTCACCGGGATCTGCGTGATGCCGCGAATCT
>JAOAPJ010000160.1 GCA_025462805.1 Acidobacteriaceae bacterium | reverse complement strand
TCACATACGTCGATACCAGCGATCACGAGAACGTGCGGAGCGCCTTTACTCCGCGCACGCGCCTGGTTCACATCGAGACCCCGACGAACCCGCTGATGCAGTTGACCGACATCCGCGCGGTGAGCGCCGTGTGCCGTGAGCAGGAGCAGCGCGTGGGCGAGCCGGTGGACCTGTGTGTGGACAACACCTTCATGTCGCCATATTTCCAGCGGCCGATCGAGCTAGGCGCGGACCTGGTGATGCACTCGACGACGAAGTTTTTGAACGGGCACTCTGATGGACTCGGTGGGGTGCTGGTCGCGACGCGGCCCGATCACGCTGAGCGTTTTGCTTTTGTCCAGAAATGCACGGGTGGGATTCTCTCGCCGTTTGAGTCCTACCTGGTCCTGCGTGGCGTGAAGACGCTGGCCGTGCGCATGCGGCAACACGACCGCAACGGTCGCCAGGTCGCAGCCTGGCTGGCCGAGCATCCGCGCGTTGAGCAGGTCTTCTACCCCGGCCTGCCCACGCACCCGCAGCATGAATTGGCAAAGCAGCAGATGTCCGGGTTCGGCGCACTCATCACCTTTGAGGCCGGCTCCCTGACGCGTGCCAATGAGGTGCTGAAGCGCGTGCGCGTGTGTACCCTGGGGGAGAGCCTGGGAGGCGTGGAGACCCTGATCTCGCATCCAGCGACGATGACCCACGCCGCATTGGGGGAAGAGGGACGCCGCAAGATCGGGCTCACCGACGGAATGGTGCGTATCTCTGTCGGCATCGAGGACGTCGAGGATCTGATCGCTGACCTCGAGCAGGCGTTGGCCTGACATGGGCATCCGAACGCTCCTCTCCTGGAGCAGCGGGAAGGACAGCGCATGGTCACTCCATGTGCTGCGGCAGCAGTCGGAGTACGAAGTGGTCGGTCTGCTGACGACCATCAACCGCAACTTCGATCGTGTGGCCATGCATGGGACGCGGAGCAGCGTGCTGCGGGCGCAGGCGTCGGCCGCCGGGCTGCCCCTGATTGAAGTGCCGCTGCCCTGGCCATGCGCGAACGATCAGTACGAAGCGGCCATGCGCGCGGCCTGCGCGCTGGCGGTCAGCGATGGCGTTCAAGCCATGGCCTTTGGCGACCTGTTCCTGGAAGATGTGCGGCAGTATCGGGAGACGCGGCTTGCCGGCACAGGGATCACTCCACTGTTTCCGTTGTGGGGACTCGAAACGCATGCGCTGGTGCGGGAGATGCTGACCGGCGGGTTGCGCGCCCGGCTCACCTGTGTGGACCCGCGCCGGGTGCCCGCATCTTTCGCCGGCCGGGAGCTGGACGCCGCCCTCCTTACAGAACTGCCCGAGGGCGCCGATCCCTGTGCCGAGCGGGGCGAGTTTCACACCTGCGCGTATGCAGGGCCGATGTTTGCGCACTCCATCGCATTGGCGCCAGGCCCGATCGAGCAGCATGACGGCTTCGTCTTTGCCGACTTCGCTGTGGTCTGAGACAGACCGGCGTCCTGGCTGCGCTATTAGGCATCCGACGGCCAGCGCCGTAACCGGAATAGGATCGTTCCCGGATCTTTCCCTGTGCCATCGAGCACGAAGCCGCACTTGCGCAGCACGCCGATGGACCCCGCAAGATGCGGATAGGTCTGGGCGCAGATGGACTCCACATTCGCGTGGCTGAAAACCCATGGGAGGAACGCGCGAACAGCCTCGGTGACGTATCCGCGGCGCCGAAAGTCATCCAGGATGGCGTAGCCGACTTCGACCTCGACAACACTCTGCGGCGGCTCTGTGCACCCACAGCCACCGATGAGCAAGGGCAATGCGCCGTCCGGCTGCTTCACGGCGATGTAGCGGCACCAGCCGCGGAACTGCGGAAATCGAAGCGTGCGTTCCAGCAGGTAAGCGATCGCCTGCTGATCCCAGTCGGAGGGCGGCCATTTGTCGGGCACGGTCATTCCGCAGATCTCGGCAAAGTTCGTGCCATTTAGCTCCGCCTGCAAGGTCTGCGCTGTGACGCTCATCAGCAGCAGGCGCGGAGTCTCAATTGGGTCGTCCACACTCGCCGGGCGAGCATCCGATGGCATGGAAGTCTCCTGTGACGGGGAAGCAGGGTGGGCGCGCAAGGTTACTGTGCGCAAGGCCAACACGCATTCACTGGAAGACGGGCATACGCGAACCTAAAGTACCACCGCCCGTATACATCCGCAACGAGGAAGCATGGTGGGGGATGACTTTCCCGAAAGGTGTTCGCGTGCACCGGGTACGACCGGCGCGCCTCAAAAAGGTGAGCGCCACAGTGGTCGTGATACGATCAGAGGTTTCCCCGGAGAGACACACGGATGACCTCAGCTACCCTCCCCTCTGTCCCGCACTCGTTTCGCCTGACGGAAGAGCAGGAGCAACTGCGCCGAGAGATTCGCGCCTTTGCGGCAAAGGAGATTGCGCCCCACGTCATGGAATGGGACGAGGCGAGCACCTTTCCCATGACGGTTGTAAAGGAACTGGGCCGGATGGGGCTGCTGGGCGTGCTGGCTCCGGCTGAATTCGGTGGAGCGGAGTTGGGCTACGTCGAGTACATGACGGCCATTGAAGAGCTGTCGGCTGTGGACGGGTCGATTGGCATCATTGTGGCGGCACACAATTCTCTTGGGTCGAACCACATCCTGGTCGCCGGCAATGAGCAGCAGAAGCGCCGTTACATCCCACAGCTGGCGACCGGCGAGTGGTTGGCCGCCTGGGGGCTCACGGAGCCCGGCTCTGGCTCGGACGCTGCCGGCGCCCGCACGACGGCAGTCCGCAAGGGTGATCGCTGGGTGCTGAATGGTTCGAAGACCTTCATCACCAACGGCAGCTACGCTGATGTGATTGTTGTCATTGCGGTGACAAATCCCAATCAGGGCACCCATGGACTTTCGGCGTTCATCGTGGAGAAGAGGACACCTGGCTTCCGCTCCGGGAAGAAGGAGAACAAACTGGGGCTGCGGGCCAGTGATACGGCAGAGTTGATCTTTGAGGATTGCGAAATTCCTGCGGAGAACCTGCTCGGCCAGGAGGGCGAGGGTTTCGTCGACTCGCTGCGCATCCTGGATGGGGGCCGTATCTCGATCGCAGCGCTGGCGCTTGGCATCGCTCGCGGAGCCTATGACGCGGCGCGCAAGTACGTGCAGCAGCGCCGGCAGTTCGGGAAGGCCATCGCGGAGTTTCAAGGGATCCAGTGGAAGCTGGCAGATATGGCGACCCAGCTGGACGCGGCAAGATTGCTGACGCTGCGGGCTGCGGTGATGAAGGATGCAGGGCAGAAGACTACCAGCGAATCGGCGATGGCGAAACTCTTCGCGAGCGAAGCAGCGGTGCGTATCTGCGACGAAGCCGTGCAGTTGCACGGCGGCTATGGATTCATCAAGGACTATCCAGCCGAGAAGTTCTACCGCGACGTGAAGCTGTGCACGATCGGCGAAGGCACCAGCGAAATCCAGCGCCTGGTGATCGCCCGCGAACTGCTGAAGCAACGATAAGAGGAGGCCTTTTGACTGCCCGTGGTGGATTGACTACCGTGGCTGCATGAAGGTGGCGTGAGCTCGACGTCGGGACTCCATTCGCAGACATGACCGAGATTGTTGTAGGAAATAGCAGCGGAGTGAGCGGGCTGGCCCAGCGGCTGCGTGCCGGCGATCTGCGCGCTCTTGCGCGAGCCATCTCGCTCGTCGAAGACGAGTCGCCGGCGACCCAAGCGGTGCTCTCCGCCTGCTTCCCGCACACCGGCCAGGCGCTGCGCATCGGGATCACTGGCGCGCCGGGTGCAGGCAAGAGCACCCTGGTGGATCAATTGGCGCGTACCTTTCGTGCGGAACAGCACAAGGTAGGCATCCTCGCGGTGGATCCGACCAGCCCCTTTAGCGGTGGCGCAATCCTGGGGGACCGCATCCGAATGGAGCGTCACCACGCCGATCCAGGCGTCTACACGCGCAGCATGGCCACACGTGGCGCGCTGGGTGGGCTGGCCCGGGCGGCAGCGGATGCGGCCACGCTCATCGAGGCAAGCGGACGCGGACGCATCCTGATCGAGACGGTGGGTGTCGGGCAAGATGAAATTGAGATCGTTCGGCTGGCGGATATCACGGTTGTGGTCCTCGTACCTGGCATGGGCGATGATGTGCAAAGCATCAAGGCCGGCATTCTCGAGATCGCTGACATCTTCGTCGTGAACAAGAGCGACCGCGAAGGTGCGGATCGCGTGGAGAAGGAGTTGCGGGCGATGCAATCATTCGCCGCCTCGCATGGGAGCTGGATTGCGCCGGTAGTGCGCACGGTGGCTTCCACCGGGCAGGGAATCGACGAGCTGGTCGCGACCTTGGGCAGCTTCGAGCGCTGGCTCGCTATCGATGGTCACCTCGAAGCGCGGCGGGAGCAGCAGTGGCAGGAGCGGCTCACAGAGATGGTGCGAGCTGAGCTCTTGCGTGACCTGCGCGCCCACGGGTTGGAGCCGCAGGAGCTGGCTGACTACGCGCGACGCATCGCGGCGCGGCAGCAGGACCCGTTCGTGCTGGCGGCCGAATTGGTGAAGAGGGTCACAGGAAGGGCAGCGAGGGAGGCGGTCGCGAGATGAGTAAGGCAAATGGTGAGGGCTCGCGTATCGATCATCTCGGCATCGCCGTGGAGAGCATTGCCGCGGCGCGAGAGTTTTACGAGGCGCTCGGCCTTTCCGTGGCGCACGAAGAGATGGTAGAGCACGAGGGCGTGCGGGTGGCGATGATCCCCCTTGGCGACAGTCGAGTGGAGCTCCTGGAGCCGCTCAGCCCTGAGACCACAGTGGGCCGTTTCCTCGCAAAACGTGGTGCAGGCCTGCATCACGTGGCCATGCACGTCGACGATATCGAGGCGACCTGGGCGGAGTTGCAGTCGCGGCGTGTCACGATCGTCTCGCCCAGCATTCAGACCGGCGCCGGCGGGCACCTTTACTTCTTTGTGCATCCGAAGAGCACCGGCGGCGTGCTGCTTGAGATCTGCCAGGACCCTGTCTCATGAAATCGCACTCCATCCTTGCCGCTCCTGTCCCCGCGCCCGTGCTCGCGATAGATACGTGCGGGCAGGTCGGTACAGTCGCGCTCACCTCGATCACTAGTGGTACCGAGGCGGTTACGTGCATTGCCCAGGCAGAAATGGGTAGCCGCTCCGCTTCCGCACAGTTGATGCCGGCGATCGACGCAATGCTAAGGGACGCCAGACTGAATCTGGCGGATTTGCGCGCACTCATCTTAGTGAATGGGCCCGGCAGCTTCACTGGGCTGCGAGTCGGGCTTAGCACCGCCAAGGGACTGGCGCATGCGAGCGGAATTCCGATCTTTGCCATCTCTCGTCTCGCTGTGCTCTCCTCACTGTCCGAAGACCCCCGATCCGTTGCATTACTCGATGCGGGCCGGAACGAACTCTATGCGCGGCAAGGCGAGCGAGAGTGGCTGGCCTCCTTCGAGGAGATCGCATCGCTTGGCGAGCGCGGGGCCTCGTTCGCGGTGGCTGAAGCCTCGCTCGCAGACCGGCTTGCCGCCTGGCGGTCCGCATTGGTAGGAGGGCTCGACGCCTTTGCCGCAGTCGGAGCCGTCTTGCCGCGCCTGTTCACGGGCGAAGCCGACGACCTCGCCAGCCTGGACGCGAACTACATGCGCCGCTCTGATGCAGAGCTGTTTGCGCGCCCTGCGGCGCAGACTTAGGACGGGTGCGTCCGCCGGTGCGTTTGCGACCTCTTGCCGCGGCCGACCTGCCGCTGGTGCGGTCCTGGCTGCGGGATGCACCTGAGGCGCCGCGCTGGAGCGATGCCGAACTCGGCCGGCTTATCGCAGCCATGCCATCCTCCGCCCCCGGCGGTAGGCTACGGCGCGCCTGGCTGGCCGAGCGCGTCTGGCCTGAGCCTTCCTCTCCGCACGATTCCGTGGGCTTCGTCGTTGCCTCAGGTATTCAATTGCCGGAGGATACGGCGGAGTGCGAGTTGGAGTTCCTCTTCGTCGCGCCGGACCGACGGCGCAACGGGTTTGGGCGCATGCTGGTGGACGCTGTCCTGGTCTGGGCCGGGGAGTTAGGCGCGCAGCAGGTCTGGCTGGAGGTGCGGACCTCCAACCACGCCGGCCAATCCTTGTACCTGTCGTGCGGGTTCACCGCCACGGGTTCCCGTCCAGGATATTATGCGAATCCCCTCGAGGATGCACTACTTATGCAGCGACAGCTCAGGCAGGATCCGCCGCACCGGCCCGTATAATGCCGCTTGAGGCGCCGTATGGTTCGTGATGGATATTGGTATGGGATCAGCTTGTTTCTGGTGGCCGCTGTCGTGCGGATCCTGACCGCCGGCTGGTTCGCAAGCTGGGTGCTGGTCGCAATTCCTGTGCTGCTGGCGCTGTTCTTTCTCTGGTTTTTCCGCGATCCCGCCCGCACTATCCCAGACAGTCCTGGGCTGGTTGTCTCGCCTGCGGACGGCAAGGTGACCGAGGTTGCCCCCATCCGCACGCAGGACGGTGACCGCATCCGGCTCAGCATCTTCCTGAGCGTCTTTGACGTGCATGTGAACCGCGCACCCATTGAAGGGGTGATCCGCCACATCGAGTATCGCAAAGGGGAGTATCTGAACGCGCTGGATCCTGCCTCTGCCGAGCGCAACGAGCAGAGCGTGATCACCATGGAAAACAATGGCTGCGTCATCACCTTCAAGCTGATTGCCGGTCTGCTCGCGCGCCGTATTGTGCTCTTCCATCAAGAGGGAGCAAGGCTCCAGCGCGGTGAGCGGATTGGCCTCATCAAGTTCGGTTCGCGGTGTGACCTGCTGTTGCCGGGCGATGCCCATGTTCGCGTCGAGCGAGGACAGCACGTGAAAGGCGGCGAAACCGTCCTGGCCGACGTCGAGGTGCCATCGTCTGAGCCGGCGCTGCCCATAGAAGTGATGGAGACTCGCGGGTGACAGAACGCAAACGGCCTAGGCGGCGCGGCATGTTCGTGCTGCCTTCGCTGTTTACTGCAGGCAACATCGCGGCTGGCTATTACGCGATCATGCAGAGCTTGCAGGGTTCCGTCATGGATCCCAAACACTTTGACTACGCGGCTTTAGCCATCCTATTCGCAATCCCCTTTGACGCTCTTGACGGCCGCATTGCGCGCATGACCAACACGACCAGCGACTTCGGCAAGGAGCTGGACTCGCTGGCTGACGTCATCACGTTTGGCGTTGCGCCGAGCATCCTGGCCTACACCTGGGGCTTCCGCATGCTCCCCATGGGGGAGGATCCCTACCTGCGCCGGAAGGTGGTCGAGGTCGGCGCTTTCGTCTGCTTCCTATTCCTGCTGTGCGGCGCCAGCCGGCTGGCTCGCTTCAATATCAGCCATGATCCGCAGCCCAAGAACCCGGGCCGCCCGGACCGCAAGTACTTCGTCGGTATGCCCATCCCCGCCGCCGCAGGCGTGCTGGCCTCCGTCGTGCATCTGGTGAACGGCACGCCCATCCCGAACTGGTGGCTGGGTGTGACGTGGATCGGGGTGGTCCTGCTCGCCGGCTTGCTAATGGTGAGCACCTGGCGCTTCTGGAGCGGCAAGGAGATCAATCTCTCCGGTCGCCATCCATTTCGGCTCATCATCCTGCTCGGTTTCCTCATCTATGCACTGGTAGCCTTCTCTGAGGTATTGGTCTTCCTTTGCTGCTTCGCATACATGTTCTCCGGACTGGCGGCGCGGGCCGCGTACTCGGCGCAGCGGCGCCGCCAGAAGCGCATGATCGCTCCACTCGAGAACGTCACGATCCACGCGCCGGAAGAGCATCCTCACTAAGACATGCCAGCTAACTACCGCATCGCTATCGTTGGAGCCGCATCCCTGCGCGGCAAAGAATTGAACGAGGCTTTGGGCGAGTCGCCCTTTGCCTCTGCCGACTTTGTCCTCATGGACGACCAGGAGGCCATCGGCCAATTGGAAGCCGTAGGCGATGAGGTGACTTTCATCCAGCAGATAAGTCCGTCCTCCTTTGCCCATGCTGATTTCACCTTCTTCACGGGCGATGCCGAACTTACCCGCAAACACTGGGAGACGGCGACCCGCGCGGGATCAGCCATCGTGGATTTGTCTGGTGCGCTCGATACCGAGAAGGATGCAGTCGTCCTCGCTCCATGGCTTCCGCACACTGCTGAGGTACTGAACCTGCAGACGCCGGCGGTGATCTCGGCCCATCCTGCCGTCCTAGTATTGGTTCTGCTCATGAGCCAGATACGTCAGGCCACCGCTGTCCGAGGCGCGTTTGCCACGGTGCTTGAACCTGCTTCCGAGTATGGCCGCGGCGCGATGGACGAGCTCCACCAGCAGACGGTCAGCCTGCTCTCCTTCCAGAATCTACCCAAGGCGCTCTACGACACGCAGGTCGCCTTCAACGCGACGCCGGTCGCCGGTCCGGAAGGCAAGATCGACCTGCAGGCAACCGAGTCGCGCATCCGCCGGCAATACGCCCTGTTGTCCGGTGGACGACTTCCGCCGCTGGCAGTCCAGCTCGTGCATGTGCCGGTCTTCCACGCCCACACGGTGTCGATTGGCCTGGAGGTGGAGCGCGCGATGACCGTCGATCAGCTCCGTCAGTTGCTGGCCGCCAATGAGCATATCGAGGTTGCCGCGAGCGACGAGGATGCTCCCTCCAACTTGGCGGCCGCCGGCCAAGACCAGGTGCTGGTACGCGTGCGGGGTGCACAGGACGAGTCGACCGCAACAAACCGCTTCTGGCTGTGGGCGGCCGCCGATAACCTGAAGCTGGCCGCGACCAATGCCGTGGCGTGCGCGCTGGAAATGCGACGCCTGCGTCCGCAGGGTCACGTGCAGTAGTCGAAGATCAGAAGCGGCACAGATCGCGAAA
>JAOAPJ010000149.1 GCA_025462805.1 Acidobacteriaceae bacterium | reverse complement strand
TATCGCGAGCGCTATGGTGTGGATGTGGGGAACTCGCTGGGCTTCGAGAATACCTTCGCGATGATCGTGCGCAGCGACGATGCTGAGCGAGCGCATGTGGCGACGCTGAGCCAGGCGGCTGCGATGGCTCCTGCATGGAAGCTTGGCGTGGGCTATGAGTTTGAAGAGAGGCCCGATGGATTGCGCGGGCTGGAAGCGGCCTATGGATTGAAGTTCGACGGAGCGCCGCGCACGATGGACCTGGGGCTGCTGTATCGGGCGATTGGGCAGCATCAGGTGGACATCATTGCGGGCAATTCAACCGACGGGCCGATCCAGGCGCTGCACCTGACCGTGCTGGCTGACGACCGGCATTATTTCCCGCCGTATGACGCGGTGCCGCTGTTTCGCGAACAAGCGTACCGGCAGTGGCCGCAACTGCGGGGGGCGGTGGCGGAGCTGAGCGGCAGGATCAGTGCGGAAGAGATGCAGCGCATGAATGAGGCCGTGGATAGCGCACACCAGGATCCGGCGGCTGTGGTGCGCGAGTTTCGCGCGCAGAAGGGACTGTAACGATGACGGAGACGAGATTGCCTGAGCCATGGCTGCGCGGAACCCTGACCGAGGTTCCGGCGGTCCTGCGTGCAGTCTCGCACGCGCTGCAACTTGCGCAGGAGGATGCCGCGCGCTGGTGCGGCGGGCTGACGGCGGAGCAGATGAATGCCAGGCCGGCGGGTCTGCCTTCGATAGGATTTCAACTCCGGCATGTTGCGGGAACGCTGGACCGGCTGCTTACTTATGCGGAGGGCCGTCAATTGAATGAGGAGCAACTGGCGTATCTATCTCGAGAAGGAGAGTCTCGAGAGGGAGACGCAGTGAGCGACGCGGGGGTTCTGCTGCGCGAGTTTGCCGCTGCGGTCGAGTTGGCGATGAGCCGGCTGGGCTCTTTCCGAGGCGCAGACCTGGAAGCGGCAAGATACGTCGGGCGCAAGCGACTGCCGACCACGGTGGGCGGGCTGCTGGTGCATGTGGCGGACCACACGCAGCGGCACGTGGGTCAGCTGATAACGACGGCGAAGCTGGTGGCGTCTACTTCGCCGGAGACTCGGTGAGCAGGTGGCCCATGTGCGCCTGCTTGGTCTCGAGATAGCGCTCGGCCTGGGGCGAGGCGGCGGGCACTTCGGCAGAGATGCGCTCGACGACGCGGATGCCGTGCTCTTCGAGCGCGGCGATCTTCTCCGGATTGTTCGTCATGAGGCGAACCGCGTGCACGCCGAGCAGAGCGAGCGCGCGCGCGGGGATCTCGAAGATACGGCAGTCGGCCTTGTAGCCGAGTTCGAGGTTGGCCTGAATGGTATCGAGGCCGCGGTCCTGCAACTCGTAAGCGCGCAGCTTGGCCATCAGGCCGATGCCGCGGCCCTCCTGCTGCTCGTAGATCAGGATGCCAGCGCGTTCGTCGCTGATGCGCTGCATGGCGAGCTCAAACTGCTGGCGACAGTCGCAGCGCAGTGAACCGAATACGTCACCGGTGAGGCACTGCGAGTGGATGCGGACGACGGGAGGCCTGGCATGGATGTCACCGAGGACGAGGGCGACGCAGCCTTCGACGTGACGCGAGGCCGGCGGATCACCGGGCCGGCATGGCTCGGGCTGGCTGATGACACCTTCGAAGCCGTGGATGCGGAAATGTCCCCAGCGGGAGGGGAAGTCGGCCTCCGCTACCTTGCTCACGGTGATTGAGGACATGCGTAGATTATAGTCGGGAGCGACTCCAAGCCCCGAACCGGGGTGCGCTTATGTACGAGCCGAAACTAGTTCTCATCTCGTTGCTGATCAAGCTGGGCGTCGCTGCGGCGATCTCGAGCGCGCTGGCGCGGTCGCGCGTGTTCAAGCGGCTGCTCTTCTCCGAAGATCGCACAGCGAGAGAGACACTGGGACTGCTGGCGTGTATCTGCATCCCGTTGATGCTGGGCGTATGGGCGCGCGTTACCGTGCCGAACTTCCTGGCTGCGGACAATGCATTCGAGACGACGATTATTCTTGGCGTTCTGCTGGGTCCATGGTGGGCGGGGGTAGGCGCTGCTTTTCTGTCCATTCCGGCTATGATCCACCGCGAGTACCTGACCCTGCCGTTTTATCTGTGCGTCGCACTGATTGCTGGTTTGTACGGCCGACTGGTGGATCCGGAGGATGTCTGGTCCTTTTCGCCCTTCATCGACCTGAGTATTTATCGCTGGGTGCGGCGCAATCTTGCGCGCCCACGACTGGACCGGCAGATCCTGCTGCTGTTTCTGATTGTCGGCATGCAGATGGCGCGGATGGAACTGGGCAAGCTGTATCCGCACTGGCTGTTCGTCCTGAATACCAGGAGCTGGGTTGTGCGGCTGGCGATCTATGCGTGTCCCGCGGTGGTGGTGGGAATCCCGCTGAAGATTTGGAACGCTATCCAGATCGAACAGAAGCTGGAGGAGCAGAAACGGCTGCTGCTGGAGGCGCGACTGGATGCGCTGCAGCGGCAAATCAATCCGCACTTCCTGTTCAATACGCTGAATTCGATCGGGTCGCTGGTGCGCTTTCAGCCGGAGATGGCGCGAGAGATGATTGTCCGGCTGGCGAACATCCTGCGCGCGCTGCTGCGTGACCACGACACGTTCGTGCCCTTTCGTGAAGAGCTTGCGTTTACCGACGACTACCTGGGCATCGAGGTGGTGCGCTTCGGCGCAGAAAAGCTGCGGGTGGAGCGCGAGATCGAGCCGGCAACGCTGGAGATGATGGTGCCGAGTATGGTGTTGCAGCCGCTGATCGAGAACAGTATCAAGCACGGGCTGGAGCCGCGCCTGGAGGGCGGCACGGTGACGGTGCGAAGCCGCCTGTGTGAGGGCAGGCTGGTGGTGGATGTGGAAGATGATGGCGTCGGCATCATGCCGGGACGTGCCGCAGCAGTGGGCGCGATCATAGCGGAGAGCCACTCCGGCAACGGAATCGGCATGAAGAATGTGCGGGAGCGGCTGGAGGTGCTGTACGGGGGCGCGGCACGCTTTGAGGTGGAGAGCCGGCCGGGCCGGGGCACGCGTGTCACGCTGGAGATGCCGATGATCGATGATGACTCCGACGTTGTCCCACGAAGCTAGCGAGGGGGCTGGGCGAGCACCTGCTCGTAGTACTTCTCATAGAGCGGGATGATGCGCGATGCGCAGAAGTGATCCTGTGCCGTTTGCCGTGCAGCGGCGCGCATGCGTTCGAGCTGGGCGTCGTCGCGCAGCAGGCGAATCGCCTCCTGGGCCATCGCGTCGACATCGCCGACCGGGAAGAGACAGCCGGTCACACCGTGTTCGATCAGCTCGGGCACGCCGCCGACGCGGGTGGCGATGGCAGGAACGCGGCAGGCCATGGCCTCCAGAGCGGCGAGGCCGAAGGACTCCAGCTCGCTGGGCATCAGCATCAGGTCCGCCAGGGGGAGGAGCTCGGTCACGCTGTCCTGCTTGCCGAGGAAGTGCACGCGCTCGCGGATGCCGAGGGAGGAGGCGAGCATCTCGGCCTGGGAGCGGTCGGGGCCATCGCCGACGAGCAGCAGGTGCGCAGGGACTTCCTTTACGACGCGAGCAAAGATCTGCACGCAGTCGGTGACCCGCTTGACCGGGCGGAAGTTCGACAGATGGATCAGCACCTTCTCGCCCGGCGCTGCCCAGGTGCTGCGGCCCTTGGCGCGCGCCGCTTCGTCCATCGGCATGTAGACGTCGCAGTTGACGAAGTTCGGGATGGCTTCGATGGGCCGGGTGATGGAGAAGTCGGT
>JAOAPJ010000117.1 GCA_025462805.1 Acidobacteriaceae bacterium | reverse complement strand
CAATCAACCAAAATAGAAAGGAGAGGGACTGACTATGGTCAACGATATGAGATCGGAAATAGAAGCCGCGAACGATCCTGTGCCCGTCGCGAACCGCGGTACCATCCTTATCGTAGAAGATGACCCGCGCATGCAGAAGGTATTGCGCAGAATCTTCGTCGAAGAGCAATACGCGGCTGTGGTCGCTGGCGATGGGCAGGCCGGCCTGGAGTTATTCCGCAGTGAACGGCCACTCGCGGTTGTCCTCGATCTGATCCTTCCCCTGATATCCGGACGGGAACTATGTCAGACCTTCAAGAAGCTCTCCAGCGAGACTCCGGTCATCGTTCTCAGTGCGATCACCGAAGTTGCAGACAAGGTGCTCTTGCTCGAACTGGGCGCCGATGACTATGTTACGAAGCCCTTCAGCCCACGGGAGCTTACGGCGCGAGTTCAAGCCGCGATCCGCAGACAGAACAAGCCGAAAGCACAGGCGATCTACCGTTTCGCCGACTGCGAGATCGACTTTAAGAAGATGACCGCATGGCGGGGTGGGAATGCAGTCATTCTGACGGCGCATGAGTTCAAGCTACTGAAGTACTTCACCGAGAACGCTGAGCGCGTACTCACGCGCGAAGTCTTGCTCAATGAGGTTTGGGGCTATAATGCCTTCCCAAACACCCGGACGGTGGATAACCAGATCCTGAAGCTGCGTCAGAAACTGGAGCCTGACCCGGCAGATCCGAAACATCTGCTGACGATCTACGGTGCAGGGTACAAATTTGTCCCATGATGAAAAAGCTGCCTATGTGAACGAACGCCGGCGACAGCGACTCGTACTCTCGCACGAGAAGCAGGGTATTCGAACGCATGTGCTGCTCGTCGTTGCCATGGCGCTGGTGATCATCATCGTGACCAGCCTGTGTGCGCTGCTGATTCGCCATAGCTTGCGAGCACAGGTAACCGACGACCTGTCGCAGGATCTTGAACGTTCGGTCATTGCCTTCCAGAACCTGCAAGCAGAGCGGCTCGGGGCTTTAGAGCGCGAGAATGCTCTTCTTGCCGAGCTTCCGACGCTGAAGGCATTGATGACGAGCGGTGATGATCTTACGATCCAGGATGGCGCGGTCGAATTCTGGCAGCTGAGTGGCGAGGATCTGTTCGCGCTGGCGGATCCGAACGGCCGCGTCGTAGCCGCCTACACCAAGGGCGTATCTGCGGACGAGAACCTTCGCCAAGGCCTGCACACCCTATTGGACGTCTCAGGCAAGCATTACCTCATCGACGGCAGTTCGTTATACGCGTGCTCGGTACGTCCGCTCTACTTTGGCAGCGATGAAGATGGGACCTTGCTGGGATACGTTATCAGTGGTGTCTCCATTGAACGAACGGTGCGGCAGATCAGTCAGCCGACCGGGGTCGAAGCTACCTTCCTTAGCAGCAACCGGATTGTGGCCAGCACTCTGGACGCTTCGGTGCAGGCGGAGTTCGCGAGGCAGCCTTCGTTGCAATCGGCCACACCTCGGACGCCAGCGACAGTAAGACTGGGAAATGCTCGGTTCCTGGCTGCGACAGAACATCTCTCGGCCACCGCCACATCTCCCCTACAGTTAGTCGTTCTGAAGTCTTTGGAACCCGCGGACCGCTCCATCAGCCGCATTGATCGTATGGTATTTATTGCCGGCGTTTTAGCGCTCCTATCCGGAACAGGCCTGATGATTGCGCTATCGCGGCTCGTGACACGCCCGCTCGAAGAACTCTCGCGAAGCGTGAGAGCGTTCGGCGTAGGCGATGTAGAACACCGAATCCCGCGATATGGGACACAGGAAGTGCGGCAGTTGAGCACCGCGTTTGCCGGCATGCGGAATGAGATTCAGCAGGCGAACCGAGCGCTGCTGGAGTCCGAGCGGCTGGCAACGATCGGCCGCATGGCGAGCTCGGTCTCGCACGATCTCCGCCACTATCTTGCCGCGGTATATGCCAACGCGGAGTTTCTCGCGTCCGACAAACTGACCTCCAAAGAGCGCGCGGAGATATTCGCCGATATCCGTACGGCAGTGCTGGGCACGACGGATATGATCGAATCGCTGCTCATATTCAGCCGCACCGGTGCGAGCGTCAGAAAATCTCCGGAGCTAATTGCGACACTCCTGGAACGCGCTGTAGCGCTTATCCGCTCCCATCCAGACTCGGAGGGTGTGAGCTTTGTGACGCACTATGGAGATCCTACGGATACTGAAGCCGTGGTCGACGGAAAGCAGATCGAACGCGCGATCTACAATCTGCTTCTCAACGCCTGTCAATCCATTCGGCAGGTCGGAACCCTGGCGAACGTCGCGATAACTCTGCATTCAGAGGAGCGGGAGATGATTGTCAATGTGATCGACAACGGTGGAGGTGTTCCGCAGAACATTCGGCAGAGCCTCTTTGAACCCTTTGTGAGCGAGGGAAAGCAGAAAGGAACGGGTCTTGGTCTTACGCTTGCCCACTTGATTGCGGTGGAGCACGGAGGTGGGGTCATTCTCCTTAGCAGCCTTCCTGGAGAGACGATCTTCCAGATGAGAGTGGCGCGCGCGCTTCGCGTGCAGGATGTAAAGATGGCGCCGGAGTCCAGACGGCATGACCAGGTGATCGCAGACTAGTATGCGCAGACCTAGACGAATACGAGTTGGCTGCCACGGACGTCACACCACGGGCAATGTGGTGCTGCTATTGGTGCTGGTTTTACGAGCTTCCGCACACACCCTCAGTGCTCAGACGACAAGCCCGGATACCGTACCACAGCAGATAGAGCGATTGACCGAGTCCATGGCGCGGGCGCAGGCCCAAGTCGAACAGTCGCAACGGCAACTCGATGAGATGCGCAAGGAGCTGACCGCCTTACAAGGGCAGCTGGCGCAGCGTGCATCAACAGCAGCAGCTCCTATATCGCCAGGCCCATCGCCCTCGGCGTCGCCTCCAGCGGAAGGTGAGTCCTCATCGGCGGCAACCTCAGCAGCAATTAAGCAGGTTGGTGAGCGCCAGTCGATGCAGGACTCTCAGATCGCGATTCAGGAACAGACCAAGGTGGAGAGTGAATCAAAGTATCCCGTGAAGGTCACGGGGCTCGTGTTGTTCAACGCCTTTGTGAATACAAGAGCTGTGGATATGCCAGTCACGCCAACCTTGGCGCTCCCCGGCGGGGGTAGCACAGGAGCTTCGGTGCGTCAGACGGTACTCGGCTTCGATGCGCGTGGGCCCCATCTGTTCGGTGCTCGCAGCTACGCCGATCTGCGAGTGGACTTCGACGGCAGTCCACAGCCCGCCATTCCTAATGCGGCTACGAACTACACCGGCTATTACAACGCGAACACAACATTTCTGCGGCTCCGCACCGCTCACGCAGCCCTGCAGTGGAATCGTACCGAGGCGTACTTCTCTCTGGATCGTCCGATCTTCAGCGTTGAGACACCAACCTCGCTGACTGCTGTAGCTATCCCGGCGCTTGCTTGGTCGGGCAACCTTTGGACTTGGAACCCTCAGCTTGGCGTGACGCAGGATCTCGGTCTCGGCGCTTCACGCAGTCTGCGGCTCCAGACTGCTCTCATCGATGTGGGCGATGCGCCTCTTTCGCCCATAGTTTCCAACGCGGCAGCTACCGCGGGCACCGTGAACCCGAGTGCGGCAGAACAAAGCCGCTGGCCTGGCGTGGAAGCACGGATTGCCGTGCTCGGCTCGAAGGTGAATGACCATAGCAGCCACTTTGGAGTAGGCGGCTACTTCTCTCCCCACCACACTGCACTAGGGTACAACTACGATGCCTGGGCGGGCACCCTGGATGCTGGCCTGGCATTGCCGGCTCATCTGCAACTGACCGGAAGCGTCTACCGGGGATTGGCGCTGGGTGGCCTTGGCGGTGGTGCGTATAAGGACTTCGCATACCGTAACGACGGAACCAATGCCTACTTCCGCCCGCTTGATGACGTAGGTGGATGGATCCAACTCAAGGAAAGACCTACGGAGCGGATTGAATTCAATGCCGCGTTTGGACTGGATAACGCGTTCGCTCGTGAATTGCGGCGATATGCTGTTTTGGGCGGAGCCATGGATCAGAACCTCGCCAGAAACCACACCTATACCGGAAATGTGATTTACAGTCCGAGCTCATATCTGATGTTTTCTCTGGAATACCGGCATCTGCAGAGCATCCCCGTCATCGGCTCTGCCGCGAGCAGCAACATCATAGGTCTCGGTGCAGGATACAAGTTCTGATGAGAATGAGCGGACAGAGGAAAGGGCTGCTTTGCGCCGCCATGCTGGGGTCAGCCGTGATGCGCGCTCAGGGTGGTCCGCCCGCAAGCCCGGTCTCGGAGTTGCGCCTGCATATCGTCTCATCGCAGCCCGGAAAGTCTCGGCAATTACCGGCAGTCATTTGGCTGGAACCGCAAGCGGGAACGCCCCCTGTCCCTTTCCCCCCACGCGGCCACTACACTCTCCTGCAGAAAAACCGTACATTCATTCCCCACCTGCAAGTGATCCCCGTAGGCAGTGTTGTTCAGTTTCCCAATGCCGATCCTTTCTTTCACAACGTGTTCTCGCTCTTTGACGGCAAACGCTTCGATCTGGGACTCTATGAGGCAGGGTCGAGCAAGTCTGTGAGTTTTCCGACAGAAGGGGTCTCCTACATTTTTTGCAATATCCATCCGGAGATGAGCGCGGTCGTGCTGTCACTGCCGACGCCGCTGTACGCGATCGCTGAACACGACTCGTTTGTACTTCGCAACCTGCCATCAGGTGATTACAAGCTGCATGTTTGGGTAGAGGGGGTGCCCCAGTCCACCCTTGAGAGCCTCGCCCGTCCGGTACACCTCTCTTCCCGCTCTCTTGACCTAGGGGACTTGCGAGTTCCCCTGACCCGGACTGGCACGCTCACGCATGCGAATAAATTCGGGCGTAGCTACGATACAGATCCTAAGTCGACTTACTAGCTGCTTGGCTTCCCGCAACTCCATCACGATTTAAGGACGGGAGCAGCCCTTTCTCGCTAGCCCGTCTATCGCTGGCCTCCGCCAAAGCCGACCGGCTGGGAGCGAGGCCGCAGCCCTTCGCGCCCGCGCAAGGGCCTGTGGATGGAGATTCCCCACCGTTGCTACCGCGAATGTGGTCGCGATACTCGATGTGGAATTGCTCCTGCCACTTTGTGACAATCCAATGACAGTGCACTGACAACAGCCGCTCTGCCAACGCATACAGTTTTCAGTAGCGGTTCAGTCGAAGTGCCATGTGGCGAGAGCACCTCGCTGGGTCTTCTTCGACCACTCGGAAGGGCCTGAGCCGCATATGAATATGCAACCACCAAAGGTAGTAGTCTGTGGAGCCGGGGGATTCATAGGAGGTCATCTCGTCAGGGGCCTTCTGGATCGTGGTGTCCACGTCATTCGGGCAGTGGACATCAAGCCGCTCGCACAGTGGCATCAAGTCTCCCACCGTGTCGAAAACCTCTCTCTCGACCTGAAGGATAAAGATAAGTGCCTCATAGCTACGAGCGGCGCGGATCATGTGTATCAACTCGCCGCTGACATGGGCGGCATGGGGTTCATCGAGAACAATAAAGTCCTCTGCATGCTCAACGTGCTGACAAGTACGAACATGCTGCTGGCGGCTCGGGAGACAGGAGCCACAAGGTATTTTTATTCATCTTCGGCATGCGTGTACAACGCGGAGAAGCAGATCCGGCCAAATGTGGTTGCCCTCAAAGAATCGGATGCCTACCCAGCTTTACCGGAAGATGGCTACGGGTGGGAGAAGTTGTTCAGTGAGCGCATGTGCCGCCATTTCGAAGAGGAGACCCACCTCATCTGCCGTGTCGCTCGCTATCACAATGTCTATGGCCCTCACGGTACCTGGATGGGTGGACGTGAAAAGGCCCCCGCTGCAATCTGCCGCAAGGTCATCGAAGCGAAGAGGTCGGGCATTCACGCAATCGATATCTGGGGAGACGGCAAGCAAACGCGGAGCTTTATGTTCATCGACGACTGCGTGCGCGGCACGGAGATGATCATGAACAGCAACATCGACGAGCCGATCAATCTAGGGTCCAGTGAGCTTGTCACGGTCGACCAACTGGTCGACATTGCCGAACAGATTGCGGGGGTCCGCCTCAAGCGCACATACAATCCTCGTGCGCCGAAAGGCGTGATGGGACGCAACAGTGATAATTCTATGATTTTGGATCGGCTTGGTTGGGAGCCCTCCATTCGGCTGCGCGACGGTCTTGAACAGACCTACCGCTGGATAGAGAGAGAGATGGAGAAAGAGGCCTTCCAGGGTTTACGGCAGAAGCGCCTGGCGTACTCACTCGCAACCTGACCGCCGGGCCCACGCACTTACTCACTCCACATCCCATAACACGCTTGCAGCGCTTCTGCAGCTCGCGATGCGATTCCAAGGGACTACTGGTTGACGGCACACATTAGGATGAACTCTCAAGTTAACGTAACGAGAGACACGAGAACGGGTGAGGCTATGGCCGGCAGGCTCATTGAGCAGACAGCCCTCGAGGGTACCTTCGCTAAACGGAAGCCGCAAGAGGCGCTTCTCAGTAACATGCATCTCCCGCTCCGTGCTGTCTTCTATCCTCTTGGCTATGCGGTTGAGATCATCACGAATGATGCAGTTGTGCTGGAGACCGCGAATGAGACGTTTGGCCATGTACACCGGTCCCGCGCGAGCGTACCGCTCAAGGTATGCATCGGCACCAGCCAGGGGAGTTCTGCTGAGTGTCCCCCTGAGCCAACTCGGCGTCAATATGACCATCTGTATTCCCTTGTCGCAAACGCCGGAAACCAGGCGCTGCTGGATCTAGAGCGCTGTATCGGCTTCGCCTGGTTAGAGAAGTCAACCGTGCATCACAGAATCTATTTTCGATATAACTTTCTTGAAAAGATGGTGTATCTGCTGCTCGGTGCATCACACGTGACTGATCTGCACGCCGCCTGTGTCAGCAAACATGGAAAGGGCATTCTTCTTTGTGGGGACTCAGGCGCGGGTAAGTCGACTCTGTCGTATGCCTGCGCGCGCGCCGGCTGGACCTACACCTCGGATGACACAAGCTACTTGGTCAATGACTCGGCTGAGCCGCGCGTCATTGGACACTCGCATCGGGCCCGCTTTCGTCCCAACGCCAGGACTCTCTTCCCGGAACTCGCGAGCCGCAAGCTAACGCCGCGTCTCGAAGGCAAGCCATCCGTCGAGGTCGCGGTCTCAGAGCTTCCCGGCCTCGTCACTGCGACGGAAGCGCAGATACATGCGGTGGTCTATCTGAATCGCTGTAAGGCAGAGAGAGCAAGGCTTCTTCCGCTACCAAAGGGCACCGCCACACGACGTGCCTGTGACGAGTTGTACTCGGCGGGAGAAATCCGTGCCCGGCATGAACAGATACTGCATGTACTCTCTTGTGTACCGACATATGAACTGCAGTACTACGACCTCGATCATGCAATCACTGAACTCGATCGTCTGACCGAGTAACTGTGATTTTGTTGCCAGGCCCAGTCAGGGGTCGCCGGCGCGAACGCTTGTGGCACTTCAGTAGATCACCTGTCG